>NZ_WJID01000086.1:0-12039 GCF_010994055.1 Gracilibacillus thailandensis
GAGAATCGTTCTCGTGGACACTTTTTCCCTTTTTGGCTTTCTTTTGTCCGCGAGAATCGTTCTCGTGGACACTTTTTCCCTTTTTGGCTTTCTTTTGTCCGCTTATCCTGAACTTATAAGTCTAATAAAGGTATGATATTAATAACAGGCTCTTCATAAGGATGGATGTTTTTAATAACCCTTTTGGCTTCAGCGATATTTTCGAGTGAACATCTAAATTCCATTTTACACTCAGATCCAAAGGAAATTTCCCCTTTCGTTCCATCAAAAGGGGAAGATCCTTCTAATGGCCTCCAGTATCCCTTCACAACAGAATATGAAACAACATTATCATACATTCCAACAGTTAATAGACCAATATTATTTAACTCATCTCGCAGCCTTTCTATATACTCTTCTGGAACCAAAACTTCCACTTTTACAGATTCAAACTCCATTCAAGTACCTCCGTCTGTATTCGTTTTGAAAATATATATTACTCCACTTCTTTTGTATACTTCTCTGGTAACAACTCCATCACATTACACTTTACTAGTTTACTATGATAAGAAATGATGACATCCGTATTTTTTCCATAATCACTGATTAGTTCTCGACACATACCACAAGGAGAAACAACCCAACATGTCTCTATGTCTTCATTTGGATGCGGATGCGCCACTGCTACAATCGTTTCAAATTCGTTCTCACCTTCAGATATAGATTTGCCAATTGCCATTGCTTCCCCACATACCGCTATTCTACCGACATTTGCTTCTAAATGGACAGCTGAGAAAACACGGCCAGATGTTGTTCTTACAGCTGAACCAATATGATGTCGACCATACTTATAATTTTTTTCAATTACTTTTTCGGCTTCTTTAATTAGTTGATAATCTTTATCTTCTAAAGGTCTTACTTTTATCATAAGCGGTTCACCTACTTTTTATTGCTTTCCTTTAAAGTATCCTTCATACCAGTCTATTGCTTTTGCTTCTATTTCTTTTACAAGTTGTTCTTTACCCTCAATATATGATCCAATATCATAGGGAAACTGTTGTGCTAATGCTTCTTTTAACTCTCCATAACTTTTTTTTGATTCTGGATGAAATCGTAAGTAATCCCTAAAAGCTAAATGTCGCTTTATTTCATAACTACCAACCTGAAAAAAATGGACGTGATGAGTACGATTGTCTCCACCCTTTTGAAAGTACCTCCGTCCAGGTATGCCATTTTCTCCTTTTTGTATATATCCAATCTTGTGCATTTCTGCATTGAATCTATCAATTCTATTAATATCCTTAACAACTGGCATCATATCAATGATGGGTTTGGCTTTTAACCCTGGAACTGATGTGCTGCCTATATGGTAAATGTCTACAATATTATTCCCAAGAATGATTTTAAGTTGGTTTGCTTCCTCCAAAAACATTTCCGGCCATTTTTCATTATACGGACAAACTTCCACCCTTCTCACCATATCTCCCCTTTTTTATTACCTAAGCTCTTGATTGCATCGTAACCATTACACCATTATTTTAACATTTAGTTCCATTAATTCCATCTTATTCTTCGTTCGGTTATCTTGGCAAATCCCTGGTTAATTGTTTTCTCCCACTATAAATGGTATTATTTAATTCTGAGGATTATCGTAAGTCTAATGCTATAACGAACTTTTCAAGATGAAGTAAATTAAAAAAGTGAGTAGGTGAACGACATAATAGAAATAAAAACATCCGCACTCAGTGATGGGGAATTCAATCGAGGAGTGTTCGCTAAAATTGATATCAAAAAAGGGGAGCTTATCCATGAAGCACCTGTTATTGCTTATCCAAATGAAGAGCACAAACACATTGAAAAAACCTTGCTTGCTGATTACGCATTCGAGTATGGCATAAATCATTCTGCTATCCTTTTTGGTTACGGAATGCTATTTAATCATTCCTATCAACCAAATGCCAATTATGAGATTAACTTTGATAATCATACCTTTGACTTTTATGCATACACAGATATAACTGCTGGTGATGAGATTGTCATTAATTATAATGGCGATGTAGATAATATGGATCCACTTTGGTTTAATGATGAAAAGAAATAACAAAGAGAAAGACCTCGTACAAGAGGTCTTTTTGCTATGAGGTCTTATGAATCTTTAAAATGTAGCCATATCAATTCCATTTAGTACATAGGTTGCAACGATTAATACTAATAAATATCCAGCAATTGTCCAGTACAAATCAAATTTCGCTTCCTTCATATGAACAAGGAATAGATAGATATGCAATACTCCATAGAGCATTAATGCAAACACATATGTAATCACAAATAAATCTACCATTAAAAATCCAAAAAGTAGAATTACTAAACAAAAGACAATTGAAAAAGGAATATTGACGATCGCATATTTGGTCAGCAATTCCTTGTGATCCATCTTTCTATTACCGGTATAAAGCAATAACAGGTATAGGGAAAAATAGCCGACAGCAAACGTAATAACCCAAGAAAAAATACTTCTGATTGCAAACATAAATCCAATATCACTAAACATACTTAATAAGCCATCAAATCCAAACCTGTAAAAAAGGAAGGTACAAATACCTATCAATAATGATAAAGCCAATAAAATTAGTCCACTTGTTTGGATACGAATCGTTCTACTTGAACTCACAATTGCATGTGGTCTTAGGATAGCATCTTTCAAAATACTTCTTGTTTCTTTTACACTTTCTCCAAAATCAAAGTTTGTAGATGAGCTGTCTTGCTTCTTTTTTTTCGTCGAGATTGCTACAGCCTCTCCAGTTTCCTGGTCTAATTTAACCTCTTCAATCTGATCTTTTTGTTCCGGTTCTTGCGTATTATTCTTCTCCACTTCGTCACCTCTTCAAGTTTAGTTAACAATGTAAAAAATACCATTAATATGCAACAACTTCAATAGGTAATTTCCACTATTTAGTAGAACAGGTGATAATCATCCACTTGTGTAAAAAAAGAGAATATATCGATTGCTAAATTGGCGAGAGGCTGTATGGAAAAACAAACTAAACCCTTAACGAGCCACGAAACCCTCTGGCAGCATAATAAGAGGACGCACCATTGTGATACAAGAAGACATGCCCGTAGCGATAATCACAAAAAAGGGCTCCACCCTGTTCTCTAATATCCGAAGGCGTTTGCACCCAACTCGAGGTTTTTAAATCGACACTTTTCATTTCCTGTAACGCTCGATATTGCTCCTCCGTTAACAGTTTAATGCCCATGTCTGTTGCCATATCGATAGCGCTATTATCTGGTTTATGTTTCTTCCTTGCCTCCAGTGCTTCGCGGTCGTAACAAACACTTCTGCGACCTTTAGGACTTTCTGCTGAACAGTCATAAAAAGTGTATTCATCCTTCTCTTTATCATAGTCCACAACATCCGGTTCACCACCCGTTCTTTCCATTTCATTAAGCGACCACAGTTTATCAGAATTAGCTTCTAGCTTGGCTTGGACTTTAGCCCACTCAAGACCTTCATGACGGTTCATATTTTTCTCAAAACGCGCTTGCAATGTCTCAAGTAATTCTCCCTGTTGTTCTAGTGACAACTCCTTTTTATTGTTTGCCATGTTTATTTCCTCCTTATTTATGATCCTTTTTTCAAAAAAGGTCAACGATAGTTGTTTATTTACCCGGACTTCTTTCATCTTTTGAAATCCATTCTTTTTATAAAAATGAATGGCTGGTGTGTTGTTAGATCCTGTTGCTACTTTTATTATTTGCACCTTGAACTTACTTTCGATGAAATGGAACAGCATTTGTGCAATACCTCTCCTAAAATGGTTGGGATGGACGATTAACCTATGTATATCCAATGTTTCATCGTCTACTCTTATAGATATTGCTCCACATAATGCTTCATTGTCATAATAACCAAAGAAAGTTTCTCCGCAACTTTGCAACGTATCGACTGTATCCTTTAATGGTGGTATACCATATGAACCAATAATTTCTGCCTCTACCTGATATGATAGTATTTGAAGATTCAATATATCTTCCGCGTTTTTTCTTATACTGATGTCTTTTCTTTTTATCAAATTAGCCTCCTTCCACTTACTGTTAAATCATCCCCGTTCTTGGATTAAGTCTACGTGTCTTCATCATAACATGATTTACTCTTACAAAAGAAAAAGATGACCATTTTTTATGGTCATCTTGTCTCCTATAGTTCTTTGGACTAGACGTTATCTCATCTATAAATTGTTCATTCTAACGATTTCACCAATATTAAAACCTATCCATGGTCCGATAAGTGGAAAAACCGATATAGGAAAATCCAATTGTACAAAGTCAAAGTCAAGAACGAACAAGCACACTGTTAAAATAATACTTAGCACACTGAGGATAAGAGCTTCTGTTAATGTTTTTCGCTTCCAGCGCTTCTCTCCCATATGGTCTCTGTCAAAGGCCTGCACCCGTTGACTTGTTTTTGTACCGATCGTCTTTCCTGTCATAATGGTATACAGCATATAGGCTGTTATAACCCAGCAAAACACGCAACAAAATCCAAAAAGAAGTGAAGCCGCCACACCGCTCAGCATTAAATACGTAAACAGAGCGACAAACAAAAACATTCCTAGATTGTATTGAACCAATTACTTCTTTTTCAAACGCTTAACTTCCTGGATATCCCATTCTGTAACCACCCTTTTATTCTCCTTTCCATTTAACCTTGTTAACTTAACTACCACTTTAAATTAACTATATTTTTCCTCCATTCTAAAACTTATGTTATTATGAACACAAGCTCTTTAACTCTCTTTGATCTTATAAACAGGAAGAGAATAGACGTTATGGCATATTCCTCATTTTACCACTATCCAAAACGACTGGATATTTTACAAGTATTCCTTCTGCTCTAACGTATGACGAATTTTCTTCCGTGCAAGTTTCCCCCAATTTTTCACCGCGTTTTCTGTAACTCCTTGTTGCTCCGCAATGGATCTGACGGAACGATCATGCAAGACAAATTCTACGAACCAACACCATTGCTTATCTGAAAGTTCTTCCTGTATATCCAACAACATCCGTGTATCTAAACTCAGGTCGTCTTCTATCATCAAATCCTCTATGGTCACTTGATCTAGCCATTGTTGGTGTTTTTCTCTTTCGCGATTCTCTTTACGGATTTTATTAATAAAACGACGTGCAATACAGCTGTAAACGTAAGTAGATAATTTTGATTTTGTTTTATCATAACTTTTAAAAGCTTCCCATACAGCGATTAATCCTTCTTGAAAAAATTCCCCTTCCACGTCTCGAATCTGATATTTATGAATTAAGTGGTGGATCATACGCTCATAATTTTTCAACACTTCTTCAAAATGCATTACTTATCTCCTATATGATAAGCGCTTATCTCGTATTACCGGTGAATCTAGCGTATCGAAAATCCAGCTTATTTTCATATCGCCAAACTTACTTGGGGACCATAGAAAATTAAAAAATTTGCTATAATTTCAGTATTTTCTATTTATGAAAATCATTAAAAAATATGTTCTAAATAAATTCAATACTTTTACATATAGCAACGCATTTCAGGAAAAACTATCTCAAACTTTCTTAATACTGGAGGTAAACATGACTATTGTCCGCCTTGGCTATGTTGCAATGAGCAAATATGTTCAAAATGCCTCACCGTCACAAACGATGACGTTTAAGCAATTTGATAAGATAGCTGATAGAGAGGCAGCCGTTCGTAAATTAGAGCGTATCGCCAACCATAATTTACATAATACATTGAGAATTTTAAAGCATAACGCAGCTTCAGATATATACTTTTACCGTTTAACATCAAGACTTATTCCATTAGCTAACCATGAAGAGCTTTTGGATTGGAATTATCTGAAACCACTCAAAGAGAATCTAAATGAAATTGGAGAATACGTAAAGAAGCATCAAATGCGGGTAGATTTCCATCCAGATCATTTTGTCCTACTAAATTCTTTAAGAAAGGAAGTATTGAGAAATTCAATTACCACATTAAAAATGCACTATTTATTGTTAAAAGGAATGGGAATAGACCCTGAGCACCGATGTGTGATACATATCGGTGGAAAATATAAAGAAACAGAGAAATCATTGGAGCGATTTGTGGACAATTGGATGGTTGTTCCCAGAGCTATTCAAAAAATGATCATGCTTGAGAATGATGATACTTCTTTTACTTTGGATGATACGCTTTTTTTATGTGAAAAATTGGGGATTCCTCTTGTTTTTGACTATCATCATCACATTGTCCATCATCAAACGGAGAATTGGGAGGACAACTGGGAGCGTATTATAAAAACATGGAAACATTCACCTCTCCCGATCAAAATGCATATATCCAGCCCAAAAAGTAAAGAAAAGATCCGTCACCATGCTGATTATATAGATATCGATATGTTTTTTCATTTTTTAAAAGAAATAAATGGAACAGTACCACAAATTGATTGTATGATCGAAGCAAAGCAAAAAGATGCAGCTTTATTTAAACTAATCAAACAAGTCCAATTAAGAGATGACATCGATATGATCAATCGTTCTACTTTTCGATTAAAATAGCAGGTATAGTATGTTAAAAAACGCTATGTTTCACTAGTGATAGATTTTTTGTCCTTCACCACGCTTATGACGGACACTTTTCTCTCATTTCTCTCTTTCTTGTCCTTCAAAAAAAAAAACGCCCAAATAGATTAGACGTTTGTGTTAGATCAAAGGATTAGCCGAAGTGATGAACATTTTACTCTACGTTAGCCCAATAAAGGTACCTTTCCCATTTCTTTTCGCATCATACATCGCTGTGTCTGCCTCTTTTAATGCTAATTGAATATTGTTCGCATTACCTTCATCGACCATACATATTCCGATACTGGTAGAAATCGAAACAGCAACAGGGTAGTTGCTCCATTCCGATAGAGCTTTAATAATGTCATTTGCAATAGCTTCTAACGGTTTCTTATTTGCTTCCGTAATCACTATGGCAAACTCATCCCCACCAATTCGAGCTAATATATCATTATTTCCGATTTGCTGGTTAATTCGACTTGCAGCTTCTTTTAACACCAAGTCACCTACATCATGACCATACGTATCATTCACTTCTTTAAAATTATCCAGATCAAGTAACATGATCGCTTTTTTATTTTTGATATGCAAGAAATTTTCATACAAGTAATGTCTATTGTATAAGTTTGTTAAACTATCAATAGTTGCTAACTTCTCAAGTTCTAGTACATAAGAAAATAGATGAGAGAATTTTTCAAGTATCTCTTCATCCCTCTCTGTAAAAGATCCTTTTTCTGTACCCACTACACAAAGAGTACCAAACATTTTCCCATCTTTATAAAAAACAGGTACACCCATGTATGCCCCTACATTTGCTTGACTCGTAATAGCCAAATCTTTGGTAACAGGGTGTTTACTTGTATCGTTTATGATTAATGGTTTTTGTTCACCAAGATAGATAAGCTGACAAAAGGATTCTTTAAGATCCATAGTAAGATTATTAAATTCTTCTAGTTCTCTACCATCTTCTCCTAACATTTTCACTACCGAAAATGTTTCGTCTGTCGTTTTACCCAGAAATAGCTTTTTATTTTCGAATGATTGATTAACTAATTCCAGTAGATCCTGCACTACCCGTTGTTCCAATTAAATCACCTGCTTCCGTACACTTTGTTCCTACCTTATTTACTTTTGTCTCTCTACATTACTAAACAGGTTATTATTTCTTACTCACTCATTATAACAAATTAACAATAAGCTAGCAGGTTTAAAATTCTTCCTTTATAAAATGTCATTTACCAATTAGATTCTGCAAAGCCAGTAATGGTTTAAACTTCTCTACATTTTTATAATTCAGGAAAACATCATATTGGGCTTACAGAGCTTATCTTTACTTTCTAAATTTATTCTAGTAACACGCTCCTATTAAAAAAAAAGACAGTTATCTTTTTAGATAACCGCCACCAATTAATTGATTTCTTCCTGAATAGTTTTTATTTTATTTAATTGATAACTAAAATCTTGTAGATTTGCTTACCATCATGAGTTTTTGATTCTAAATAATTCTTTCTCATTACAAAACCTTGAATGGCTAACTTATCAGTCATTCTTCAAAAGCCTCTAAATGAACTTGGACAATAAGAGTAATATAAATTGTAGTAAAAAGGAGACAGACATCATCCCGTATCCCTTTTTACATTACTAAAAAACCTTAAAAGCGTAAAGCCAATCAAGTTTCAGATTAATATAATTCTGTTTTGTCTACATTGATTTTCGCTTATTAATTTACTAGAATTAACTAATTTACCACCTTATCCATTTTATTCTTCAAAGAGTACCCCTTTAGAAAGAATCCATCCGTTTAATCCGTATGAAGCATATATTTTATAATAATGATAACTATTTTCCTCGATATAATTTATCAAATCCTCTACACATTCATAATCCATGGGCCAAAGATAATCCTTTTCCTTATCTAACAATTCTTTGTTTTCTAACACAAATGAATCGATATCTCCTTCAACTATATCAAAAAGTATGCTGCCAAATAGCTGGTTTTCAAAATGAAAGGCAAAAAAATCTTTAAATAAAATTTTTACTTGTTCATCTTGATCGTATTCCACTATCATTTCAATTTTTGAATACTCAAAATCTATTTGATATTTTAAAATTTTACTATCATGAATCTTACTCATAAGTAATCCTCCTCTTATTCTGGTTTTGGTCTAGGAGGTTTTTTAGACCAATCCCATTTGTGTCTATGAGGAAATGTGTGATCATTAATGTAATCTATAATATTTTCTATAAAACAACGAACCTGTATAATCTCGAAAGCTCTTGGGTTCAATAATCCTGTAGGGAATTGTGCTTATAGCAATATAATCATAAAAACATCATATAGGGCTTATATGGGTTATCTATATTCTATAAATAACTAGCGGTTCATTCGGCACTAGGTCGCCCCCATAAAAAAGAAACCTTGAAGGGCATTAGCCAATCAAGGTTATCTTTAAATTTTTTATTTTTATTTTGTTTTCACTCCTTCTTTCATTTTCTCTACTAAATTATTTAGCCACTGTAGAGGGGTTAATTCAATAGCTGGAAAATAAATTTCGGCATTATTTTGAATAATATTTTCTTTCTCCTGTTTTGTTAAATTACTATTCAAAAACTTCTCACAATCCTTTATTGTAGACAGCAGACATCCTATGCTAGCTTCATTTATAAACTCATCTAATGCTTGTTCTGGAGAACTGATGTCTTGATGAAATGTTCCTCCTAAAAAATCTTCCAGCTCCTCTATGTAATCATAAATTTCATCCATAAACTATCCCTTCTTTCTATTTAACAGGATATCCTGTTAAAATAAATCTATCATTATTATCTTTTTTAAGTATTATTTTTGCGTTTGTAACATTCTCTATTACTTCTGAATTTCTAGTAGCACTTCTACCAATTATTTCCCCATCACCTTTGAATTTTAAAGGTAAGGTAGGTCTACTATTTGGGTTAGATATCCACTTTTAGATTTTCTTGATATTCTTAGGGTCTCTAAGAACTGTATCAGCAACTTTCTCAGCTGTCATTCTACCCTTAAAAGTAGAAGAACCAGTAATTTTTGGGTTATTTTTCAATCTCTCCAATAATTGTCCATCCGTTTTTCCGACATGCCTATCTATTAAATGCCCACCTTTTAACTCATGAGCAGCTAATCCACCACCAGGGGCTAGAGAACTTTTATCTCCTTGCTTAACATTATCTTTACCCTTAATACCATTCCCTTTAAACAACTGCAACTGCGTATCCTGCAACCTTTTCGTCTCCATCCGCAACATAGATAACGAACCAAATTCAGTTGCTAATTCTTCTTTCACGAGGACAGGAACTTTTACTTTTCCTATTTGTTCTAGAGCTTTGTCCATTTTCCCCTTGATATAATCCGTTCGAAAAGGGATAAGCTGTGTTTTTGTTGTCTTCTGGCTTTTCGGAATGGTTACTGCAGGTTTCGGTTGCGTCAATGTAGGCTTGGTTAATATCTGATTAGAAGCGGCACTTAACCGACCACTAGCAATAAGCGTCGCTAAACCGAAGCTATTTAACCAGTGTTCTGGTGAATACGCCTCCTCAGGGTTAAGAGCATTTACTGTCATTTCAGTTGTCCCCATCGTAGCATAGTTTAAAAAGGTGGAGACACTTACGTCATCTTGTAATGCCTGATAACGTTGATCGAAGCCTTCCTTTATACCTCACCCCGCATCTAGTACACCAAATGTTAGTTGATGAAAGATCTTATAATATCGCCCAGAATTATAATTTCAAAAAAATAAAACACTTGTTATCTATTTGACAATCAAGTGTTTTCAGGAAGCATTATAATGTAATTCATTTTAAAATTTCTTTTACCCTTGTGTGTCCTCATATAAACTATCCAAGAATTCATCAATATCATTTGCTAAAAAAAACATATTACTCATATCATTAGGGTCTTCTGGTTCTTGCTCATGATCCCAAAGAATAGCTACTCAATTTACGTGATAGTTTGCTCATCACACGAATACTATTTTCTTTGGATTCTAATGGATGATAAGTCGATGGAGATTGGGCAGTAGTCAAGTCTGAAACACTATCTATTATCCGTTCCACATCTCTTTGTACATGCTCTAGTTGTCGATATGTATCTAGTATATCATGTTCTTCTGATTCTAAGTAATTAGCTTGTATAATGGCATGGCTACTGCTATCTACTTCATCTGAGTACGCTTGGAGATGCTTGGTTATGTTTGCTTCCAGCTGTTCAAATACACCGATAAGTGCTTGAAGCAATGTCTCATGTAAAACTTGAAAATATTCTTTTGCTGCATCCGCTACTTCTCCTTGAAATTGCTGCATATTAATGATCTCATCTATATTTCTTTGCACCTTATGTAATGCTTCTTTGATTGAGGTCGTTTCTCTTTTTATTTCTTGATCAAAGTCATTTACTTCCTTGATACTCACTTTCCAATTCGACATATTCCACCCCTCTTATGTAAAGGAAATCATATCCATTACAAATTTTAACATATAAAGAAGTCACAATTACATAGGGTGAAATCACTATTTTGGGGCAGGTGCAATTACTTAAGACCTATGGAGATCAATATCTGAGGTCTAAATAAAAAATAAAGTACTTCCATTTTTTAAATGAAAATACTTTATTTTTTCCTTCAATTGCATTGGAATGGTAAGTCCGCTCTAATTTGTATACATCCTTGAGATTTTCTACAACTGCTGGTGGTAGTGGTCTTTCATGTAGAATCCCTACTCACTTATTACGTATCTGTAAAATATACTGCGTGTTGATCGTAATCAAGATGAGTCCAATAATAAAAATAGCAAATAGTTGTGATTGTTCAGAGCTAACAGAATAGACCGTCAAAATAATCATCGCACCCACAAGTAATATGTTCGTGCTATTAAAAGTATAATAAAGCCCTTCTAGCATCACATGTCGCTCTCCTTCATCAGAAGAAGCAAGTAGCTTTTTCGTATAATCTTTATCTGATACTTCTGGGAGATCGCGTTCAGGATACATCACTTTCATCAAATAGGGCGATACAAATGAACTTGCTCCGGAAATCAATACTAGAATTAACGCACAAATAGTCAGTAATAATTCTTGCTTGGTTACTATGACTATGCTTAATGTAACAATGGAAAAAATCATACTGATGTTCCCCACTAATGAAACATCATTAAACTTTTTGTATTGCCATTTATCACGATCATCTTCCTCTTCTCCTTCTAGAGGGCTTGATGCCTTTCGTTTGATTTGCAGCATCCCTACGAGAGCTAATACTAATAGAATCAAGGAAATCGACCCTAGAATCCATATCAATTCATATGCGATATCAAACATGGATATTTCTAATTCTAAACCTAAAAATGCATACATAATGAAAAATCCAAAAACGGCTCCAATAAAAAATTTCGCGAAACTTTTCATACTAATTCTTCCTCCCTCTATATAATTCAAATATCGTTAATATACTC
>NZ_WJID01000087.1:0-16916 GCF_010994055.1 Gracilibacillus thailandensis
AAACACTATCATGCCGCGTATTATATACTTTCCTTATAATTGAGAAAGACAACTTTTGTCCTTCATTTTTACTATTATTTAATTTTTAATTGATCAAATCCACGTGCGATCGTCTTGGAGACGTGACTATCTGAACCAGGTTTCCATTGAATACCTTTTTGTATCGCTTTTTCGATGATTGGAAGTGGTGGATATAGTTCTAGACATTCTTCTTTGTAAAGACCTGCTGTGTTAACATCTAATTCTAGCTGCTGTTCTTGTATCAAATCAAGTAACCGTTCGATTGTCACATGATATCTTTGATCGACAGCATATTTCCGTTGATATTTGTGAATTAAGGTTAAATGACCGATTCGATTTGGTTTATAAGCGCCAAGATCAGATATAATCGCTTTTTCCATTGTTCGGTAATATTTATCGTATACGGCTTCCACACTGCCAAACATCTGAATGATTCGAGCAAATTCTTCACTGCTGAAATCAATACATACATAGTTAGAGTCAGGTGATCTTAGCATATGTACAGACAAAATCGCATCATCGATATAACGACCATATTGATCTAGAAAAGAAGTAGTGGCATCTTCATAGCCTTCAATATAATCAACTTCAAAGCCAAGATTGATTTTTACTTTTGATTGAAATTGCTTTTTGGCATTCTCTATAACTTGAATATAAGCATCAAGATCTTCCCATGACATAGCACTGTCTTGATCTGGTGTAGGATCAATGAAATTAATGGGTAATGGTGCATGCTCGGTAAAGGTTAACTCGGTAATACCTTTGTTTATGGCTTGTTCTATGTACATTTCGATACTGTCATTCGAACCGTGAGGACAGAATGGGGTATGTACGTGAAAGTCTCCTTTCATGTTCATATAAGACATCTCCTTATGTAAATAGATTTGCTTCTTATTGTAAACAGAATTATTTAAAATGAAAAGTGATGATTGACAAAATTAAAAAAAGTATGCTAATGTAGTGTTTATAAACAAACACTTTATCACGGTAGAGTGGTAAATTAATAAAGTGTATATAGGATGTGAACGATATGTTTTTACCAGCAGGAAGTCAAGATGAAACAGGTGTACAAATCTCCAATCGGCTACGAGCATCAGAGATTTTTAGACAAGTAACAAAAAAGCGCAATTTTCAACAAATTTCTACTCCTGTAGTGGAATATGCCCAAACATTTACTAATGAGGTAGCAGGTATGGACTTACATTCCATGTTGAAATGGTTTAATGGGGAAGGTGAGATTGAAGTATTAAGACCGGACTGGACTGCAGCAATTGCCCGAGCGATTGCAGGGCAGCACCCATCTAAGCAAAAATGGTCTTATCAAGGAAGTGTGTTTCGCTTTGACAAAGAAGATACCGAAAGCAGACAGGCCGGCATAGAAATCGTTCATGCTGATCGTTTTTTCGGGGAGGCAGAGAGTCTGTTAACCGCTGTAGCTTATTTCAAACATTTAAATATTGAGGATTATGTCATTGAACTTGGTCATACAGGAATTTTTGATGCATTAATTGCACCTTTTACCTTTAGCAAACAGGAAGAAGAGGAATTATTGAAAGCTATGCATGATAAAAGGTCTGATCTTGTTGAGGAAATTGTTGTTAAAGCAGGGAATGCAGAGCTTGCGAAGCCTTTAATGGCACTAATTGATGCATATGGTACGCGTGATATCATTGAGCAATACCGCAGGCGTTGGTCGGATCGGGATGACTTAACGGAAATATTAACACATATTGACAAACTGATTGATTTACTCGAAGCTTCTGGTGTAACAGAAGTTATCGTAGATCTAGGGCGTGTTAAGAACCTTCCGTATTATGATGGCATTATGTTTAGAGGTTTTTTAACTAATGATGGATCGACTTGTTTTTCTGGTGGTAGATATGATCGTCTTTACAAGCAATTTGAGTTAACAACCTCTGCAGTAGGTCTTGCCTTTGATGTCGATGTATTAGCCACACATATGGCAGCTGAAAAAGAACCAGAAAAAATATGTATCATTGCTTCCCCCGAAACACATGCGATTGCTGAGGAGTTTCGCATGGAAATGGAAGAACAAGTAGTCGATATCCAATACGAATTAAAAAATCAAACAAGCTATCATACTATTTATCAAGTGGTAGTGGAGAACAGTCAGTATAAGGTGGTTGAAAAATGAAACCAGTAATTGCACTAACAAAAGGGAGACTGGAAAAACAATTTTTAAAATTTTTTGAAGGCTTAGGTTATGAAGTAGAACCTCTATTGGAAAAAGGCAGAAAGCTGCAAATTGAAACAGAGGAATTTTCTTTCTTTTTTGCCAAAGGGGTAGACGTAACTACTTATGTAGAAAACGGTATAGCTGATATTGGTGTTGTCGGTGGGGACATCTTAATTGAACACCAGCCTGATGTTTTTAATTTATTCCCATTACCATTTGGTCATTGTCGAATGGCACTGGCAACGAAAAGAGATTACCAATGGCCAGAACAGAAGAAACGAATTGCCAGTACATTCACGAATATTACGAAAACATATTTTAAGGAAAAAGGTGAATCCGTAGACATTATCAAACTGGAAGGATCTGTCGAGTTGGCCCCAATCTTAGGCCTTGCAGATGCTATTGTGGACATAGTCGAGACAGGAACGACATTAAAAGAGAATGGTCTTGTAATACAAGACGAATTTTTGTCGTTTAGTGCAAGGTTAATTGCCAACCGTTCTTCATTGAAAATTAAACGAGATCAATTAGTTCCAGTTATTGAACGGTTTAGGGAAGGAGCGAGAAACGAATGATTCCTTTATTATCTATCAATCAATTTTTAGCCAAAGCGGCACCCGAAAAAACCGATAGTCAAGAACAGCAACAATTCTTACAAGCAGCAAGCAACATTATTGCAGATGTACAGAAGGACGGCGATCAAGCGGTAAGGTTTTATATTGAGAAATTCGATGGTCAAGCACCGGAAACATTGTTAGTATCAGAAGAAGAACGGAAAGCAGCATGGGATCAAGTAGATGACGAGGTGATTCGAGCATTACAGCGTGCAGCCGATAACATTCGAGATTTTCATCGCAAGCAATTAAATAATTCGCGAATGATGCAAGCTGATGGAGATATTATCTCAGGTCAACTTTACCGTCCGATTGATCGTGTAGGTATTTATGTACCAGGTGGTACAGCTGTATATCCATCATCTGTACTTATGAATGCTATTCCAGCAGTCCTTGCCGGAGTTGGAGAAGTGAATATGGCAACACCTGTCAAAGATGGTGAAGCATTGTCTCCGATTTTAGCTGTCGCAGCTGACATCGCTGGTGTTTCAAATATTTACCGAGTTGGTGGCGTGCAAGCTATTGCAGCATTTGCTTACGGCACAGAATCGATACCAAAAGTCGATAAAATTGTTGGTCCAGGTAATGCATATGTGGCAGCAGCGAAAAAGCTAGTATATGGTGATGTTGGAATCGATATGATTGCTGGTCCAAGTGAGGTTGCGATTATCGCCGACGAATCAGCAAATCCTATCTTTGTCGCAGCTGACCTGATCGCTCAAGCCGAACATGATACCATTGCTCGAGCTTTTCTTATCACTACATCTCGCTCACTCGTAGAAGAGGTCGATCGAGAATTAGTCAAACAATGTGAAGTGTTACCTCGTAAAGATATTGCCACTACTGCTTTACAGGAAAAAGGAGCCAGTGTTGTGGTAGACACTTTAGCAAAGGCATTTGATGTAGCCAACAAGATTGCGCCAGAACATTTAGAAATTCAAACACAGGATCCATTAAGCTATTTAAGCAAAATAAAACATGCAGGCTCTGTATTTTTAGGTCATTATACGCCTGAAGCATTGGGTGATTATTTTGCAGGACCTAATCACGTATTACCGACTTCAGGTACAGCAAGGTTCTCGTCTGGATTGTCCGTTGACGACTTTGTTAAAAAGACTACTTATCTTTACTATACAGAGGATGCTTTACGAGAAGCTGGAGATGATGTGGTGAAAATAGCGAATCAAGAGCAGTTAGAAGGACACGGGCTTGCGGTAACGAAACGTTTGGAGGAGAAATGATGAGAACAGCTAGTAAAAAAAGAGAAACATTAGAAACGCAAATTGACGTATCGGTGAACTTAGATGATCCAAGTGAAGTGACTATTGAAACAGGTGTCGGCTTTTTTGATCATATGTTAGAAGCTTTTGCTCGACATGGTCGAATCGGACTTGTAGTGAAAGCAGATGGGGATTTGCATATTGACAGCCATCATACTGTAGAAGATGTCGGAATTGTATTGGGTCAATTGATCAAGGAAGCACTTGGTGATAAGAAATCAATTAATCGTTTTGGAAGTGCCTATGTACCAATGGATGAATCATTAGGGTTTGTTGCGTTGGACATTAGTGGTCGACCTTTCCTTGTATTTGACGCGGAGTTTTCTAATGAAAAGCTTGGAAATTTCGATACAGAATTAGTCCAGGAATTTTTACAGGCTTTCGCCTTCCAATCTGCCATTACCTTGCACGCAAAAGTAATATATGGACATAACACACACCATAAAATTGAGGCAATTTTCAAAGCGTTAGGACGTGCATTGGGAGAAGCAATTCGAATTAATCCGGATATTAAAGGGGTTAATTCTACAAAGGGGTTAATCGAATGATTGCAATTGTAGATTATGGTATGGGCAATGTAGCAAGTGTCAGAACAGCTTTTCAACGGTTAGGGTATGAGGTGGAGATTACCGACTCTATTGAGCGGTTAGAAGCGGCAACCCACATTATTCTACCTGGTGTCGGTTCTTTTCAAGCAGCAGTTCAAGAGATTAATCAACGAAATTTAGCAGAACCATTACGCAGACTTGCGAAAGAAAAGCCTTTTTTAGGGATTTGTCTTGGTATGCAATTACTGTTCGATAAAGGTTATGAAAATGGTAGTTCTAACGGACTTGGACTGATACCTGGTGAGGTTACTAGAATAGACACGGAGTATATTCTGCCACACATTGGCTGGAACCAATTACAAATTGAAAATAATAATCAAGCTTTTGCACCGTTCCAAGATAAACATATTTATTTTGTACATTCCTTTCAAGCGAGAACCGATCAACAATATCTTGTCGCAACAGCAGATTATGGCACAAAGGTTCCCGGCATTGTGCAAAATGGGCATGTCTATGGGATGCAATTTCATCCGGAGAAAAGTGGGGAAGTTGGTGTTGATTTGTTAAAAGTATTTATGGAGGAAACCAATAGTGATAGGGGGCAACTAGCATGATTGCCAAACGGATTATTCCATGTTTAGATGTGAAAGAAGGAAAAGTAGTGAAAGGAACGAATTTTGTTGGCTTAAGAGAACTAGGTGATCCGGTAGAAATGGCATCAAATTATTCGAAAGATGGAGCAGACGAAATCATCTTTTTGGATATCTCAGCGACAAACGAAGGACGACAAACAATGATTGATATTGTAAGACGAACTGCTGAACAAGTTTATGTCCCCTTTACTGTTGGCGGCGGTGTTCGAACTATTGAAGATGTAAATCGCTTGTTAAAAGCCGGTGCTGACAAAGTAGGGATGAACTCAGCTGCTGTTAACAACCCACAACTAATTACAGAATCCTCTGATCGTTTTGGTGCGCAATGTACGGTTGTAGCAATTGACGCAAAACGAGTTGGTGACAAATGGCATGTGATGACACATGGTGGTTCTAAGGACACCGGTATTGATGCTATTGAATGGGCACAAGAAGCTGAAAGTAGAGGTGCGGGTGAAATTCTTTTGACAAGTGTTGATACAGATGGTGTCAAAGATGGATTTGATTTAGCTTTAACGGAAGCTGTAGTTTCAGCCGTACGTATTCCTGTAATTGCTTCAGGTGGAGTTGGCAAACCAGAGCATTTCCCAGAAGTTTTCAATCAAACAGATGTTTCCGCAGGTTTAGCTGCATCCATTTTCCATGAAAATACCTTTACCGTAAAACAAGTAAAAGAGGTCTGCACCGAACAAGGAGTGAATATTCGTGAAGCCTGATTTTTCTAAAGGACTTATACCAGCAATCGTAACAGATTATTATTCAAAAGATGTGTTAATGCTTGCATATATGAATGAAGAAGCATATGAAAAAACGTTAGAAACGAAACAGACCTGGTTTTATTCTAGATCTCGTGATGCATTATGGAATAAAGGTGCGACGTCTGGAAATACGCAAGAGGTACAGTCGATTGATTTAGATTGTGATCAGGATACATTGTTGATTCAAGTGATCCCAGCAGGTCCAGCATGCCATACCGGTGAAGTGTCTTGCTTTTTCAATCGAGTAGCTGAAAAAGAAACGAGCTTTGATACTTCCATCATTGAAAATGTGATGCAAGAAGTAGAACAGCGTAAAACAGAACGTGTGGAGAATTCCTATACCAATTATTTATATGATAAAGGCGTCGATAAGATTGGTAAGAAGGTAATCGAAGAAGCTGGTGAAGTAGTAATCGCTGCAAAAAATAATGATAATGAGGAATTAACAAACGAGGTTAGTGATTTGCTTTATCACACTTTTGTTATGATGGCGAATCAAGGTGTTACATTAGAAGATGTTAAACAAGAATTATCTAATCGCTTTGCTAAAAAAGGGAATAGTAAAGGTGACCGTGCTGCAATACAAAAATGGTAATATAAAATCTCCACTATGAACTGGTGGAGATTTTTATGGCAGTTAAGGTTTAACATTAGTTGCGGTTAGAATTATCCATTAAAGAATAACGTTTTATATTTTTAATTAGAAGAAACAATTCGTTTATCATGATGTTAACCATCCGTCTGTATGCTTCCCATGGATTATAGCTTCAAATTATTGAATAGCCTGAACTGTTATGGACCAAAAATCAAAGTTCCCCAAACGTGGGAGATAGGAGGGAAAAATAGTATCATAATTACTAGATTACCATAAAAACCAACCTTCCCTACGATTTTAGTTACTGAACTCAGTGTATGAAACTTTAAAAGTATCCAACCCATAAACCCAATAATGAAACCTAAAAGACTAAGACTATAAAAAACGATAAAACTTGACTCAAATATAGAAATATCAAATAAAGCACTGAATATACAAAGGATTAAAAGAGTAAATCCTAACCAACTGCACGTTTTTACAAATATCTTCTCCAAAACGCTCCTCCTTTTTTAAATTTGAACAATGGTATTCGTTTTTTAAAAAGTATTGTGATTGTCCCGTCCCAAGGGCTAAATAAAAAACAATATTATATCATAAAACTGGATAAGATGAGTATATCACCTTTTTCCAGTTTTTATCAAATTCCCTTTGATAATTCAGTCATTTATAGTGACTTCATTTCTATGGTAAGTATAGGAAATAGGCCTCATCCATTTCAAACAATACCTTATCTTGTTCTAACTACTTTTAAATGATATCATGGATAAAAATGGATCTGGTGGTGAGATCTTTTGTCAGATAAACGTGTAAATGATTTTAAGATGATGCAATATTTTGGATATATCATTGTAATCATAATGTTATTTACCGATCAAATAACTGCAAGTTGGTTTGGTGAAATAGGCTCATTTTCTATTTTTGCATTATTTGGAATACTTATCGGTACGAGTTGTACTTTTACTTATAGCTTTAAGGAAAAGAAATTAGTTAAAAACAATAAGTAAGAATTCCTTCAATGGATGTGTAGTAACTTGATAGAGAGACACATGAGGACGTGAAAGTAACTTGGAGGAGAGAGGTAGACTAATGGATTATATCTTTTACACTGTAGCAATTCTCATTTTGATTTATCGTTTACTGGATCATCATCGCTTTATAAAAAAACTATCAGTGAAACAGATTATAGGAATAGGTTTGAGTTATATTATGTATATTGGACTTGCTACAGCAATTATATATTACGGAGGAAATTGGTTAGTTAGTTTTATTTCTGTTAATGTATTGAAACATATTATATTTTTCGTCATTGTGGCTATTACCATATATGCTACTATATTCTTACTTGAAAAAACACTCACTAAAATTTCAAATGGCATAATAAAAGAACAGTCTTACAAGTCATCGTAAGGCTGTTCTTTTTGCTTATTCCCAATGATTCTCGATAAACTCATCTCTACCTGATTTCTCACGATCTTCTAGGTATTCTTCTTCATTCTTCTTATAAAAGTCTTGATGATATTCCTCCGCCGGGTAAAACGTACTGGCGGGTAAAATTTTTGTGACGATCTCTTTTTGGAATCGGTTTGAATTTTCTAATTCCTTTAAAGAATGGACAGCTAATACTTTCTGTTCATTGTTATGGTAGAAAATCGCTGTTCGATACTGTGGACCTCTGTCATGAAATTGTCCACCATCATCGGTAGGATCGATTTGTGGCCAGTATAAATCTAAAATTTGCTGATAAGATATTTTCTCAGGTTCATAGGTGATCTGAACAGCCTCATAATGTCCTGAGGTCCCGGTTTTCACTTCTTCATATGATGGGTTATCGACGTGGCCGCCAGTGTAACCTGAAATAACACTTTCGACACCATCCCATTGATCAAAAGGCTTGACCATACACCAGAAACAGCCTCCAGCAAACGTGGCCTTTTCCAATTTTTTCTCCATGTTTGTTTCTCCTTTATCTTGCAAAATGCTCTTGTAGCATTTAATATACAAGTTATATTAATAGAAGTAAATCAATTAAACTTAAAGGGTGAATAAAATGACAGATAGATCACATGTCCTTATTGTAGATGGAATGGCATTATTATTTAGAGGATTTTTTGCAACAGCATTTACCGGTAATTTTATGGTCAATAGTAAAGGCGTTCCAAGAAATGGATTGTTTGGTTTCTTGAATTATTTTACCAATGCGATAGAAACCTTCCAACCAACACATGTTGTTTGCTGTTGGGACATGGGAAGTCAAACATTTCGTAATGAATTGTATGATGGATATAAATCAAACCGTGATGCACCTCCAGAAGAGCTTGTACCACAGTTTGACTTAGCAAAAGATATTGTGACAGCATTTCAAGTTCCGAATGTAGGAGTTACTGGATTTGAAGCGGACGACTGTATAGGTACGCTTGCCAAACAACTGCATAAAGAACATCAAGTGACAGTCGTAACAGGTGATCAGGATTTGTTACAATTAGTAGATCATAACATTAATATTGCTATCATGAAAAAAGGACAAGGCAATTATGATGTCTTTCATGCCGATAACTTCTATGAGAAGAAGGGATTGACTCCTAAACAAATTATCGATCTTAAAGGATTGATGGGCGATTCATCTGATAACTATCCAGGTGTAAAAGGTGTAGGAGAGAAGACTGCTTTAAAATTATTAATGCAATATGAAACAATTGATAACTTGTTAGCAGATAAAGAGAATTTAACTAAAGGCATGCAGAAGAAATTGGAGCAATACGCAGAAGATCTAGCAATTTCTCGTAAATTAGCAGCTATTCACACCGAAGTACCGCTGAGCTTTTCTATAGAAACAGCATTATGGAGCGATGATTTAACCAATATTCGCTCTTATCTAATCGATGAGTTAGAATTCCAAAACCCTGGACGTTGGTTGGATAAATTATGGGAAAGAGCTACCGGATAAAAACCTCAATAATATACATTTAAAAGAGCTAGCCATAAAGCTAGCTCTTTTACTCGATATCTACTTATTGAAACCTCTGTAAAATCGAGAAGAATTCCTTTATAAATTCATAGAAAACTTGTTCAGATGGAGCAAGTTTTCTGTTCTTGGGAATAATAATGCCAACCGTACGTTTTAACTCAGGGTTCTGGATGGCAACTTTTGCACTGTAGTACGGATTTAAATCATTGAATGCACTTTCTGGTAATAAGGTAATCCCTATACCCGCTGCAACCAACCCCTTGATTGCATCTAAATCTTCCCCTTGAGATGATACATTTGGTGTAAATCCTGCTTGTTTACAACCGTCGATAACGAGTTGGTGTAAAACAAAACCTTCAGGGAATAAAACAAAACTTTCATCATGTAAATCGCGTAAATTCACACTGCTCTGTTCAGCTAAAGGGTGTGAATTGGGTACTAATGCGTAAAAATTTTCTCTAAATAAGATATCTCCTAAAATATCAGGATGTTCTGTCGGAACAGGACCTAAAAAAGCGACATCAATTTCGCGGTTTTCCACTGATTCAATTAAAAAATTATATGAACCTTGTCGCAATTGAAATCCGATTTTAGGGTGTTTTTTCTTGAATTCAGAAACTACAGTAGGTAACAAGTTACTGGCTAGACTGGTTGGAAAACCAATTTTAATCGAGCCTCTTTCTGGATCGATATATTCATCGATTTGTTTCTTTGCATGATCAATCGCTTTTAATGCCGTTTTGGTATGGGTCAGAAATATCCTTCCTATATGGGTTAAACGCACATTTCTGCCTTCTCTTTCAAATAGTTCGACTCCAAGCTCTGCTTCTAGGTTAGCTATTTGTCTACTAATTGCAGACTGGGCTACATGCAATTCTGCTGCCGCATCAGAGACGTGTTCCCGCTCAGCGACTTCAACAAAATAGCGTAATTGACGTAATTCCACTCGATTCACCTCATGATATATATCAGAATTAGAACAATGTTATGTTTATTATATATTGTTTCGATCAATAAGAAAACCTACAATAGTAGTAGACACCTTAAAAGTATATTGAATGGGGGCGACATATATGACGTATCGCGACTTGCCTAGTGCCCAAGGGTTATACAATCCGGATTTTGAACATGACGCTTGTGGTATTGGATTATATGCGCATATAAAAGGGAAACAAACACACGAGATCGTAAAAAAAGGTTTAGACATGTTATGCAAGTTAGAGCACCGAGGTGGACAAGGGAGCGATCCACTGACAGGTGACGGATCTGGTTTAATGGTACAGATCCCTGATAAATATTTTAGAAGAGAATGTAAAGACTTTCAACTACCAGCTGTTGGACGTTACGGAGTTGGTATGTTGTTCTTATCTCAAGATGAAAATGAACAAAAACTAGCAATTGAAAAAATTAATCAGTTAATCGAAGAAGAAGGACAAAAAATAATCGGCTGGAGAGATGTACCAACTGATCCTTCCCAGATTGGTAAAGGGGCGATTGAAACATTACCAACTGTACATCAGGTTTTCATTGAAGCAGCAGATGAAATAGAAGACGATTTAGCCTTCGAAAGAAAATTATATATTATTCGCAAACAAGCTGAGAATTGGGCGAATCAAAAAGAAATTCGTTTTTATTTTCCGAGTTTATCAAATAGAACAATTGTTTATAAAGGTTTATTAACACCTGATCAAGTAGATAAATTTTATTTAGATTTACAAGATGAAGAATTTGTCTCTGCTTTCTCACTTGTACACTCTCGTTTCAGTACTAATACATTCCCATCCTGGGAAAGAGCCCACCCGAACCGTTATCTCATTCACAACGGTGAGATTAATACAATGCGAGGTAACGTAAACTGGATGCGTGCAAGAGAGAAGCAATTTGTATCAGAAGCATTTGGTGATGATTTAGATAAAGTATTACCAATTATTAATGGTGGTGGAAGTGACTCTGCCACATTAGATAATGCATTGGAATTTTTCACATTAGCAGGTCGTAAGCCAGCACATGCTGCGATGATGCTAATTCCTGAACCATGGGAGAAAAACCCACACATGGATGAGAAGAAACGAGCTTTCTATCAATATCACAGTATGATGATGGAACCATGGGATGGTCCAACTTCGATTACTTTTACAAACGGGAAACAAATTGGAGCAATCTTGGATCGTAACGGTCTTCGTCCGGCGCGTTATTATGTAACGAAAGACGATTATATTATTTATTCTTCAGAAGTTGGTGTTATCGACTATGAAGAAGAAAATGTGTTATTAAAAGAACGTCTAAGTCCTGGTAAAATGTTGCTTATTGATATTGAAGAAGGTCGTATCATATCTGATAAAGAAATTAAAGAAGAGGTTGCAAGTGCTCATCCATACCAAGACTGGTTAGATGATCAAATTGTACCGTTAGAAGTAGAAGCGAAAAACGATGATTATATCGATCCACAACTGCTTCAGAAACAAAAAGCATTTGGTTATACAACAGAAGATGTCGAGAAATATCTCCTCCCTTTACTAGAGGGCGGAAAAGATCCAATTGGTGCAATGGGGAACGATATGCCATTAGCGGTATTATCTGAACGTCCACAAAGTTTGTTTAACTATTTCAAACAATTGTTTGCCCAAGTAACAAATCCACCAATTGATGCTTATCGTGAGCAACTCGTTACATCAATGTTGACATGGTTAGGTGCTGAGGGAGATATCCTTCATCCAGCTAAAACAAAATCAAGTAGAATTCGTCTAGATTCGCCAATTTTATCTAATACACAAATTGAAAAGTTAGCGAATAATGAAATAGAAGGATTCCAATCAGAAGTTATCGAAACATTATTTACAGATGATATGGAAAAAGCCCTTCACAATGTGTATGAACAAGCGAAGAAAGCAATTGAAGCTGGAAGCAATATCATTATTTTAAGTGATAAGAATATGGATCCGAACCAAAAAGCTATCCCAACACTTCTCGCTGTTAGCGGTTTGCATCAGTATCTAGTGCGAGAAGGTATTCGTACGCAAGCAAGTATCATTGCTCAATCAGGTGAAGCTCGAGAAGTTCATCACTTTGCTACGATGTTAGGATACGGTGTAGATGCCATTCATCCATACCTCGTGTATCAAACGTATTACATGTCTATTTTGGATGATCGTTTAAATATGACGCTTGCAGAGGTACAAGATAAATTTATTAGTGTAGCAACAGAAGGCATCATTAAAGTTATGTCGAAAATAGGTATCTCTACTGTCCAAAGTTATCGAGGTGCGCAAATCTTTGAAGCTGTAGGTATTAGTAAAAAGGTAATTGAAGAGCATTTTACCGGTACAGCATCACAGATTGATGGCATTGGTTTAGACGTTATCCAAGAAGAGACGGAAAAACGTCATAATGAAGCATATAAAGCTGCAGTTCAAGAATCGCTTGAGTCAGGAAGTGATTTCCAATGGCGTAAAGTAGGCGAACACCATGCCTTTAACCCAACTACTATTTATACGTTACAGTGGGCTTGCCGTCGTGGTGATTATGATCTATTCAAGAAATTCTCTAAAGCTGCTAACGAAGAGCGTATCGGCTTTTTACGTAACCTGTTTGATTTTAAGAAAGACAATAGTATCCCGATCGAAGAAGTGGAACCAGTTGAATCTATTGTCAAACGTTTCAAAACAGGTGCAATGTCCTTCGGTTCCATCAGTAAAGAAGCACATGAAGCTCTTGCCATTGCCATGAACCGTTTAGGCGGTAAAAGTAATAGTGGGGAAGGCGGGGAAGACCCTGATCGTTTTAGTAGAGATGAAAACGGCGACTTGCGTTCCAGTGCGATTAAGCAGGTAGCATCTGGACGTTTCGGAGCCAAAAGTCATTATCTTGTTAACGCAAAAGAATTACAGATTAAAATGGCACAAGGTGCAAAGCCTGGTGAAGGTGGACAATTACCTGGTATGAAGGTTTATCCATGGGTAGCAGATGTTCGTGGTTCAACTCCAGGTGTAGACTTAATTTCACCTCCACCACACCATGATATTTATTCCATCGAGGATTTAGCACAATTAATTCACGACTTAAAGAATGCTAATCGTGATGCAAGAGTTAGTGTCAAGCTCGTAGCAAAATCTGGTGTTGGAACGATTGCTGCAGGTGTTGCAAAAGGTAATGCAGATGTTATTTCTGTTGTTGGTTATGATGGTGGTACAGGTGCTTCACCAAAAACAAGTATTAAACATGCAGGCTTACCATGGGAATTAGGTCTTGCAGAAGCTCACCAAACCTTAATGCTAAACGGACTGAGAGATAGAGTTATTTTAGAAACGGATGGGAAATTGTTAACAGGTAAAGATGTCGTGATGGCTGCATTATTAGGTGCAGAAGAGTATGGATTCGCAACAGCACCTTTAGTTGTTGTCGGATGTGTGATGATGCGTGTATGCCATAATGATACATGTCCAGTAGGGGTTGCAACACAAAATCCAGAGTTGCGTAAGAAATTTACTGGTAACCCTGATCATGTCGTTAATTATATGACATTTATCGCAGAAGAAGTTCGTGAAATTATGGCTGAATTAGGTTTCCGAACTATTGATGAAATGGTTGGAAGAACAGATGTATTAGAAGTTTCCGAACGTGCAGAAGCACACTGGAAAGCTAAACACTTAGATCTATCTACACTCCTTTACCAACCAGAAGGAACACGTATTAATACAACAACACAAGATCATGAATTAGATAAATCATTAGATTTGAAACAGATTTTACCGACTGTACAAAAAGCAATTGATACAGGGGAAGCATTAGAAGCATCCTTCCCGATAAAAAATACCGATCGTGTTGTAGGTACGATTGTCGGAAGTGAGATTTCTAAGAAATATGGTGAAAGAGGTCTACCAGAAGATACGATTAATCTACACTTTACTGGATCAGCAGGTCAAAGTTTTGGTGCCTTTATTCCTTCCGGTATGACGTTAACTGTAACAGGTGATGCCAATGATTATGTTGGTAAAGGCTTATCAGGTGGTAAAGTAATTGTTCGCGCTTCTGAGAAAACAACGATCGATCCAGGAAATAATGTTATTGCAGGTAATGTATCATTCTATGGTGCGACAAGTGGTGAAGCCTATATCCAGGGCTACGCCGGAGAACGTTTTGCTGTAAGAAATAGTGGAGCGAAAATCGTTGTAGAAGGTGTGGGAGACCATGGATGTGAATATATGACAGGTGGTCGCGTAGTGATTCTCGGAAATGTAGGTAAAAACTTTGCTGCTGGTATGTCTGGTGGTATTGCCTATGTGAAACCAGACAATATTGAGCAATTTAAACGACTATGTAATACGGAATTAGTACAATTTGAAGAATTAACAGATGCTAAAGAGATCGAAGAAGTAAAAGAACTAATTATGAACCATCACGAATATACCAATAGTGATAAAGCAGCAGTAACATTGCAAAACTGGGAAGATGAAGTGAACAAATTCGTGAAAGTAATCCCAACAGACTATAAACTAATGCTAAAGCAAATTGATTGGTTTGAATCTCAAGGCTTATCAGTGGACGAAGCTAGACTTGAAGCATTTACAGCGAAAAAAGACAATAAAATGACAGTGACTTTAAATCCGGAAGAAGTATTGACTAAATAGAAAGGAGACAGATGATATGGGGAAAGCAACAGGTTTTATGGAGTTTGAAAGACAAACGGCAAATGAACGAGATCCATTAGAAAGAATTCATGATTGGAAAGAATATTCTGCTCCTTTCTCTGATGAAGTAGCAAAAACTCAAGGAGCACGCTGTATGGATTGTGGTACACCATTCTGTCACATCGGGATGGATATTGATGGGGCAACATCAGGTTGTCCTATCTACAATCTGATCCCAGAGTGGAATGATTTGGTGTATAAAGGAAAGTGGAGAGAGGCATTAGATCGTTTAATGAAAACAAATAACTTTCCTGAATTCACAGGAAGAGTATGTCCGGCTCCATGTGAAGGGTCTTGTACGGTTGCGATCAATGATCCTGCCGTAACTATCAAAAATATTGAACAAAAGATAATTGATAAAGGTTTTGAAGAAGGATGGATAGAACCGCGTGTTCCGGAGCATCGCACAGGAAAGAGAGTTGCCATTGTCGGTTCTGGACCAGCTGGTTTAGCTGCAGCAGACCAATTGAATCAAGCGGGACATAGTGTAACAGTTTATGAACGCGCTGATCGCGCTGGGGGTCTCTTAACGTACGGTATTCCAAACATGAAATTAGATAAAGGGGTAGTAGAACGCCGAGTTCAGTTACTTCGTGATGAAGGTATTGAATTTGTGCTAAATACGGAAGTAGGTAAAGATATTTCTGCTGAAGAAATAAAAGCAAATTATGACTCTGTGATTTTATGTACAGGTGCACAGAAACATCGAGATCTTCCTATTGAAGGTCGTGAAGGTAAAGGTGTACGTTTTGCTATGGACTATTTAACCAAAGCAACTCAAAAAGTATTAGATGAAAGTGTCGAAGTGGAAGAAGAACTAGATGCCAAAGGTAAAGACGTTATTGTTATTGGTGGTGGGGATACGGGTGCTGACTGTATCGCTACAGCACTTCGTCAAGGTGCAAATAGTATTGCACAATTCGGTAAACACCCACAATTACCAATGAAACGTTCAGATGAAAATCAGTGGCCAGCATATCCACAAGTATTCAGCTTAGAATATGCACACAAAGAAGCAAAAGAATACTATGGTGAAGATATTCGTCAATATTCTATTCAAACGAAGAAATTTGTGACAGATGAGAATGGCAAACTAAAAGAATTACACACTGTAGAAATGAAGAAAACTCGTGATGAAAAGGGTATGTTTGTATTTGAGGAAATTCCAGGCACAGAAAAAGTTTGGCCAGCACAATTAGTATTAATCGCTATCGGTTTTGAAGGTGCAGAACACCCAGTACTAGAAGCGTTTAATGTAAAAACAGAGCGTAACCGCGTAGATGCCGCTTATGGCGATTTCCGTACAAATGTAGAGCATGTATTTGCTGCAGGTGATTCACGTCGTGGTCAAAGCCTTATCGTATGGGCAATTAATGAAGGACGTGAAGTAGCATACCATGTTGATCAATATTTAATGGGAGAAACTGCCTTACCATCCGTTGCAAATATGTAAGAGAACCAAAAAACCTACGCATTGTCGTAGGTTTTTCTTTATGCCTTTTCTAAAGAGGACTGCATATTAACCAAAGAAAAAAACTCTTAATTTACACAGTAGATAGATACTGCGAAGTAATGAAAATTTTGTAGAGTGAGGCCTT
>NZ_WJID01000088.1:0-15355 GCF_010994055.1 Gracilibacillus thailandensis
AAAAAGCTATTTTAATAAGAAAAACTTTGACAATACGATTATAAAGAATGGGGTGAAATGATGAAAATTTTAGTTACAGGAGCTAATAGAGGATTAGGTTTAGCCTTAGTGCGTAGTGGTCTGAAACAAGGTAATATTATTTTTGCTGCTGTTCGTTCTGTAGCGGATAAACATATAAAAGAATTGCAAAATTTAAAAGAATCTTATGAAGGACAACTTCGGATTATACATATGGACGTAACGAATGAAAAATCAGTCAAGCAAGCCGCGGAAGCTGTGAAATTGACTGATCAATATTTAGATGTGATTATAAATAATGCAGCTATTTTAAATGAACGGGAAAAGACGATTGAAGAATTGGATATGAATGCCGTACTGCAAGCATTTGATGTGAACACTTTAGGACCAATGCGAGTAGTGAAACATTTCCTTCCGGTTTTACGAATAGGCCTTAAACAACATGTGGCAGAAACACAAGCAATTATTAATATTAGTTCTGAAGCTGGAAGTCTTACCAATGCTTATAGTGGTGACTATCCTTATGGTATGACAAAAGTGGCTTTGAATATGCTGACTGAGAAATTAAAGGTATATTTGAAGGATGAACCAGTGGAAGTTGTATCTGTACATCCAGGATGGATGAAAACAGATATGGGGGAAGAGAAAGCACCAAAAGATCCTGATGATACAGCCGATAGTATATATCACCTTATAGAAAATGGCTGGAAATCGAGTCCATTTGCATTTATTGATGATAATGGGAATTATATGGATATCTAATTTGTTAATCTAATCCGCCTTTTTTTGTAATCGTATACATTAATATTAATGTTATGCTATAATGTGTACGGTGAATTACAGAGGAAGGTGGATTTTATTTTGGATAAATTAAAGATGTGGATTGCTATTGTAGTAGCATTAGGTATATTAATAGTAGTTAATCTTTATAGAGATGAATTAAATGGTTTATCAAATGGTAAAAAAGTTAATTTATTGGAAATGACTGGGGAATACGGAGACTATGAGCCTGCATTAGGGATTGATGATCCAGTACATGATCCGTCGATATTCGAGGCGAACAATGAATTTTTCGTAGTATCTACAGGGGTAGCAAGGAGTACAGAAAATCCTGGAGGTATCTTCGTAAGAAAATCTACCGAATCCTTAGCAGGCCCATGGGCAGCGATGGGAGAAATAGCGGTGCCGGAATGGATTTTTGAGTATAATACAGCACATTTATGGGCTCCTCATGTTGTAGAAAAGGATGGTACATATTATCTCTATTATGCAGCGTCCATCTTTGGTACAAACCAATCCGGAATTGGTGTTGCTAGTACGACTAGACCAGGCAATATAACTAGCTGGGAAGACCATGGACCGATTGTTACGTCAGCACCTGGTGAAACAGAATATAACGCAATAGATCCGATGGTTTTCGAAGCCGAAGATAGTTGGTGGATGGTTTATGGCTCGCATTTTGGTGGAATTGTCGTTCAAGAGCTTTCAGATAATATGAAAGAATTAAATGGAGAAGCGACGAAAATTGCCTCCAGACAAGCTACAACTCAACACAATGCTATCGAAGGACCGACTATTTTTGAAAGAGATGGTTATTTTTATCTATTAACTTCTTGGGATTCTTGCTGTAATGGAGTAGATAGTACCTATAAAGTAGCGGTAGGTCGTGCTGAAACTGTAACCGGACCTTACCTTGATTCCAAAGGGGAAGAGCTATTACAAGGCGGTGGAGATATTATATTAGATAGCCAGAATAATCAAATTGGTCCAGGTGGGCAAGATATTATACAGAAAGATGACGACTATTATATGGTTTATCATTATTATGATGGAGATGCCGATGGTGTCATTCGTATGCAAATCCGAAAAATAAACTGGCATAATGATTGGCCAACATTTTAACTATTTGAAGAAAAACAGGCATCTAATAGCGGATGCCTGTTTTTCATGAAAGTACCCAAGTATTTAGGATACAAATGATATTCTTTCATTTCATTACTAGATAATAGTATAATGGTGCTAAGCATAGAAAGGGGTAATCATGATGATGAATCCATTAGTATTACAATCAGATTTCGGATTAGAGGATGGAGCAGTTAGTGCAATGAAAGGTGTTGCACATAGTGTAAGTAAAATCGTTAACATATTTGATAATACTCATGATATACCACCATTTGATATTTGGTCGGGGTCTTATCGATTATTACAAACAGTGTCCTATTGGCCAGAAAATACTGTTTTTGTATCTGTCGTAGATCCAGGAGTCGGTTCTGAACGTAAAAGTGTGGTTGTCAAAACAAAGAATAATCAATATATTGTTACACCAGATAATGGTACGCTAACACATATTTATTATAAAATGGGCATCAAGCAAATTAGAGAAATTGATGAAGAGATCAATCGGTTACCAAAGTCAGGAGCTTCTCATCCTTTTCATGGCCGAGATATTTATGCCTTTACAGGTGCTCGAATAGCTGCAGGAGTGATTTCTTTTGATAACGTTGGACCGGAATTAGAAATAGATGATATTGTACGTCTGCCATTTTATGAACCAAAGCTTGAGGAGCAAATGATAAGCGGGACAATTGATATATTGGATGTCCGTTTTGGTAATTTGTGGACCAATATTAGTAGAGAGCTTTTTCTCCAATTAAATATTGATTATGGTGAAGCAGTAGAGATAGAAATTCTCCATGACACGAGAAGGGTATATCGAAATAAGATGACATTTGGTCGTTCTTTCGCAGCCATACAAATTGGAGAACCAGTGTTGTATGTGAATTCTTTGGATAACATGGCAGTGGCCATCAACCAAGGTTCATTTGCTAAAGCTCACAATATTGGAACTGGTTCAAACTGGCATGTTTATATAAAGAAGGGTTAAGGAGTTCAATGAATGATTAGTGTTTTGACAGAATTAAAGTATTTATTTAAACGATTTGTATTAATTGCGAATGTGTTACCGACAGTGCTCGGATTTATTATCGCCGCACGTTATTATAATATTAGCTTCGGTGACTATTCGGTTGATTTCTTATTGCTGCTGATCGGCAGTGCAATGTTGGTTGCAGGTGCTCTAACATTAAATAATTGGTTAGAAGCAGATGTTGACAAATTAATGGAACGGACTAAAAACAGGCCAACTGTCACCGGATCTATCTCTTTACGTGCGATTCTGATAATGGGAATAGTTTTGAGTTTATTTGGGCAATTTTTATTACTTTTAATTAATTTAGAGGTTGCCATTTATGGTTTTATTGGTTGGTATACGTACGTTGTTGTATATACAATTTGGACGAAAAGAAAAGTAACGTGGAATACGCATATAGGCAGTTTATCAGGTGCAGTTACACCATTGATGGGGTGGGGAGTAATTGATTCAGCGTTTCACCCTATTCCACTAAGTCTTTTTGCGATTATGTTTCTTTGGCAAATGCCACATACCTATGCAATCGCTATTCGGAAGTATGAAGACTATGCAAGATCAGGGTTAAAAATGTTACCCGTTGTACGTGGATTGCAGACTACAATTCGTAGGACGAATATTTATATAGTATTGTTGCTATTTATTCCTTTATTTTTGAGTGGATTCAGCACTTTATTTTATGTCCTTATCACATTGCTAAATGTTGGTTGGTTAATCATTGGAGTTATCGGATTTAAAACACCATCAGTAAAAAAATGGGCAAATCTCTTATTTGCGAGTTCATTAGTTTATTTGGTAGTAGTTTATGGATTATATGCTGTATTTGTTTAAAGCCATTTTTGCTAAAAAAGCAATTTTATCGAATATCTAAATAGATGCCCTTCCTTACACTGGTGAGGGGCATCTTTTGTATATAATAGTGTCGTTTACCTCCAGAACTTTGCGCTTGCTTGAACATTTGTTATCTTGTCAAATAGCTTTAGTCTTCATCAAGTTCATCTTTAGAAATGGAAATAATGGAACCGGTATAAGCATCAATCTCCAAATCAATTTCTTCTTTGTCGGTTATCAATTCGATTTCATATAGGTATCTTCCATCATCTTCGTCCTGTTCAAACTCGGTAATTTCTGCACCTGGATATTGATCTAATGCAATATCTCTTGCTTCTTCTGCAGAAATTAATGTGTTATTTGGTTGCTGCTTCGTTTCTTCATTGCTACTATCATCACGATCTTCTTTATTGTTAGTTCCACTGTTATCCTCTTGTTCCGTATTATCATCAACTGCAGTATCCTCATTTGTAGTAGATTTGTCACTTTCGGTTACAGCTTTTTCATTTAATAGTAATACTTCTCCAGATTCTGCATCTATTTTCAACTCATAATCACGATCTGTTCCTTTGATTTTTACTTTATATATCTTTTTGTTGTTGTCGTCTTCTAATTCTATTTCTGCGATTTCACCAGTGTATTGTTTCGATATTCTTTCTTTCGCTTCTTCTTCTGATAAATAGGCATCAGCAGGAGAAGAAGTGAAATGGTAAATGGCAAATACACCACCGATTATGATTACTACAATTAAGGGATATAAAAGCTTATTTTTCATCCATGATCACTCCTCATTTCTTGTGTTCTGGAAAATTATAAAATTTCCCTCTTTGAATAAAGCGACCTTAGCATCATCGGGTCCCATGCTCACCGTGATTCCTTTATCTCAGTTAATTATGAAGCCACTAGTTTCTAAACGGTCGCCTTCGCTATACTTTTTACTTTAGTAGTAATGATGAAATATTTGAACAACTTGACCACCGCTCCGGCTGCCCACTTCCCTTTCCGTGGGGTTTGTCCTTCAGCTAACTTTTTCGAGCCAAAACCGCTCAAAAAAGTGGATCTTCAGGTCAAACGATTCCCACAGGAGTGGAAGTGGGCGGCCTTCGATTTATACATGTGCTACAACATGTGTCAGATCAGGCAATTTGAGTTGTCATCCCTGTGAAAATGCAAGGTATGATATAGGAAATTACTACTAAGCTTTATAAAACCCAATATCTTTTTTCTATTATTCGTTGTAGATGTTATGTATAGTTTATCCTAACACGATGAGTAGACCATGAGAGAAAAATGAGAATTTGATGAGAAAAATAAGCTCATTTTGGTAATGTAAGTGTAAAGGTTGACCCTTCATTCACTTGACTCGTGATATGGATACTTCCTCCATGTGCCTGAATAATTTGGTGGCAAATAGCAAGACCAAGACCTGTCCCACCAGCTTTTCGACTGCGAGCTTTGTCAACACGGTAAAAGCGGTCAAAAATATGTTCCTGATCTTCAGCAGATAAACCTTCTCCTTTATCTACAACATCAATCGATAACAGTTGCTGTTTATCTCGCATCCTTACAATCACGATGTCTTCACTATATTTGCAAGCATTATCAACTAGAATATAAATCGCCTGATGAATTTTTCTACGGTCTGCACTTATGGTGATATCTTGATCCACTTCCTGATAAAATTTAATTTCACGTTGATAAGCGGTAGATAATGACCGAATGACGTCACGTGTAATCTGATTGATATTCACTTGCTCAAATAATAAATTTTCTTGATCTTCATTTTTGGCTAAAAGAAGCATTTGTTCTGTTAAATGCTGCATCCGATCAGATTCCGAAAGAATGGAAGCCGTTGCTTCCTCAAAAATTTCCGGTTTATCTTTTCCGCGCCGTTGTAATAATTCAGTATAGCTTTTAATGACAGAAATAGGGGTGCGAAGCTCGTGAGAAGCATCAGAAACGAAACGTTCTTGCTTCTGTCTATTTTCCTCGATCCGATCTATCATGGCATTATAAGCTTGCTGCATTTCACTAATCTCATCGTTATTTTTCCTTTTAATGGCGAGTTTCTCCCATTTTCCATTCTTCGGATTTTTCCTCATTTCTAATGTTAATGTCTGAATTTGATTGGTAACATAGCGTGACAAAAAATATCCGGCAAATAATGCAGGGAAGAGCATGACTCCTGCGGTAAGAAATAAAACAAGACGAAGTGTACGTAATGAATCTTCCATGGAGTACAATGCTTCATTAACTTGTAATGTAACGATTGAGCCATCCTCCCAAATGATCGGCATCAAAACTTGTGCATAGGGAGTTTTATTTTCATCTTTTGCTATCTGACTCTTTTCAGTTTGTGAATAGGAAAAAGGCCAATCATCAAATTGATCCTCTGTGCTAGCATTTTCAATAAGCTCCCCATTTTCATCAATAATGCGGATAATGCCATTGGCAGGAAGAAATGCTGTCAGTAAATTATCCTGTTCAATCGCAACTGTTGAGCCTTTCACTATTGCCTCCATAATCCTTTCTGCATCTGCCTTGACTCGATTCAGTTCATTATCACTAACTCGATCTTCGTATAAAACATAAACTGCACTATTGATGAGAAAAATAACGAGAACCATAAATCCACTAAGAAAAAGTTGTACTTTCGTTCGTAGTTTCATCGTATAACATCCTTTATAGTATAGCCAACACCTCGAACGGTTTGAATGGTTACCTTCTGGAAAGGTTTATCGATTTTATTGCGGATATAACGGATATAGACGTCGACAACATTAGTATCTCCAACATAATCAAATCCCCAAACTTTATCCAACAATTGATCACGGCTGAAGACTTGATTTTTGTTTCGTAATAAGAAGGTAAGTAGATCATATTCACGCGGAGTGAGATCAATTATTTCACCATTTCTTGTCACATCTCGTGACTGTAAATCAATCGTTAAATCTTGATAGTTTAGTTGGTCTTGCTGAAAGTTAGCTGGTCCGGCCTGTCGTAGTTGTGCTCGGACTCTTGCTAACAATTCTTCAATTTGAAATGGCTTGGTTATATAATCATTAGCTCCTAAGTCCAGGCCAGAGACTTTATCATGTACTTCATCACGAGCAGTTAATAGAAGGATAGGTGTAGCAGTATTCGTTTTGCGATAGCGTCTGAGTATTTCAAGTCCGCTCATCCCTGGCAGCATGATATCTAATAAAACAAGATCATAATCATTTTCCTGTAAAAGTTGAAAAGCTGTCTGTCCATCAGTGGCAATCGTAGTTTGGTAGTCTTCATAGCCTAATTCTAGTTCTAATACACGAGCTAACTTTTCTTCATCTTCCACAATCAGAATCTTGGTCATGTAATCCTCTCCTTAGCAATAAATATAGCACAAAATTGGAAAGGTAGCAGTCAGTAAGAGATGAAAAGTGATTAATAATTCTTTGTTTTTGTTGCAAATACAATAAAAATAAGGTATGTTAGATAGGTATCATTATTGTTGCATATACAACAAAAATAAGTGCTAAGGAGTTAATAATGAAGGAAATACTTCGTGAAATCGGGATGATAGCAAGGGCTTTAGATTCTATAAGTAATATAGAATTTAAAGAATTTGACCTAACAAAAGGGCAGTATTTGTATCTTGTGCGCATATGTGAAAACCCAGGCGTTATTCAAGAAAAGCTAGCTGAAATGATCAAAGTAGATCGAACAACAGCAGCACGCGCTATAAAAAAACTTGAATTAAATGGTTTTATTGAAAAGCAAGCAGACAACCATAACAAGAAAATTAAAAAACTCTTTCCAACAACGAAAGGGGAAAATGTTTACCCTTTTATCAAAAGAGAAAACGATTATTCCAATACGGTTGCATTGAACGGGTTTTCCCAAAAAGAGATAGATATCATCTACAACCTTCTTCAAAGAGTAAGAGAAAATATAGAAAAAGATTGGGAATTTGTTAAAAAAGGGAACAAGAGAGAGTATTGATTAAAGGAGCGCCATATGAAAATGATGATCAATATAAGACAGTGTACCTTTGAAGATTTGTATAAACTTCAAGAAATTAGCTATGAAACATTTAATGAGACATTTAAACATCAGAATTCACCTGAAAATATGAATGCTTATTTGGAAAAGGCATTTAACGTGAAACAGTTAGAAAAAGAATTATCCAATGTGTCTTCGCAATTCTATTTTGTTTATTTTCATAATGAAATTGCTGGCTATTTAAAGGTCAATACCAATGATGCGCAGTCTGAAGAAATGGATGATGATTCACTTGAAATCGAAAGGATTTATATAAAGAGTACGTTTCAAAAACGTGGGCTAGGCAAATATTTGTTAGATAAAGCGATGGAAATTGCCATCGAGCAAAATAAACGGATAGTCTGGCTTGGCGTATGGGAAAAAAATGAAAAGGCTATTGCCTTTTATCAGAAAATGGGGTTTGTTCAAACTGGGATCCACTCTTTTTATATGGGTGACGAGGAACAAACGGACTTTATCATGAGCAAAACACTCATATAAAATTCAATAAGCTAGAAGTAAAAGCTAAGTTAAGCTAAAATCATTCTTCACTGCGAAAATTTTTAAAACCACTGAAAAACAAATATCTAGGGCATGTGAAATACAAAAAAGGATAGATAGAGCACAATTATCCTGCTCCTCTATCCTTATTATAAAACTTAGAACTGTTTCTTTAATGTTTCTGAATCCTCAACGGCTTCATCTAATAATTCAGCCAGCTCTTTGTTGCTTTCGGTTAAAGTGGTAATCGTTGAACTCATTTCTTCTAAGCTTGCAGAAGTCTCTTCGATAATCGCTGCTAAATCATTAGTGGACCCATCTACACCGTTTGATTGTTGCTGTACTTGCTTAGCTAATTGGGAAAAGTTCTGTAACGCGTCATTTAATGTTCCCATCGTTGTCGTGAGTCTTTCAAAATAGCCAGTTACTTCCTCAGACGTTTGCATACCATCGACAAAATTTTGCATACTCTTATCCATCTGGGCAACCGCCGAGTCGTTAGTATCATTTAATGCAGATAAATTGCTTGTGATTTTTTCAGTTGTCTCACCTGTTAAGTCAGCGAGCTTTCTTATTTCATCCGCTACAACGGCAAATCCTTTCCCTGCTTCACCAGCACGTGCTGCCTCAATAGATGCATTTAAGGCAAGTAAATTGGTTTGTTCGGTAATTTCTTTAATATTGTCAGCAAAACCATTTGTTTCTTTGATTTTATCGGTTAATTCAGCAAAGGTTCTACTTAAATCACCAATCGTCTGTTCTAGGATACGATTATTTTCATTTAATGTGTCCATTTTTTCTTTGCCAGACAATGTTAATTCACTCGCTTGTAAAGCTTCGTCATAGAGGTGCTGAGATGTCTGTTCGACGATATCTATATTTTGCCGTGTATCATTGGTGGCATTGGAAATATCAGAAATTTGCTCTGATTGTGATTGACTAGCGTGAGAGATTTCTTGAATGGTAGCATTTAGATCATTTTGAGTTTTGACATTGTCTTGCAATTTGTCATTAACCTGTGCGATTTTTTCCAAGATGTTCGTCATCGATTTTTCGACTACTTGTCCTTGTTGTTCTTTGTTATAACTATCTAATTCAGATGATTGTAACAAGTCGGCAAGTTGTGTCATTTGGTTATTCGCCATTTTAATAATGAAGTGAAAAATCACTGCCGTTAATAAAAAAGTGATTAAAGTATATAGGAATAAATCTACCATTAATTGATCCGATTTATCCATTACATAGAAATTATATCCTATCACCAACAAACCGATAACAAATCCTGTGTAAAACACTTTACGATTCATTTGAATGCCTGAAAATATACTTAGGAAGAGAACGATCATAAAAATCGATGCACTTGCTCCTTGAATAGCTATAAAAACAAAGATAAGACTGAAGTACATGACAACAAGTAAATATGGTAAAACATGCGGTTTATTTATTCCTTTTTGAAATATGATAAAAAAGATAACACCTAAAATGAGCTCACTACTATAGAGTATAGTTGAGGTCGTTTGATTCGTAACGAATGATAATATAATTCCTGCACTCATCATAATCGCTAGAATGCTTATCATTAAAATATTCTTATGCTTGGTATCATTGTGTTTCATCGTTTGAATAAAGTCCATGTCTATAGTCTTCCTTTCCTATGTGTGAAATGATGTTCTATTACTTTAAGTATAAATAAATAAGTAAATAGTTACAATACATTTTTACAATTATAGGGATATAGACGTATTTATTTTTATCGTGGAAGCTCTTTATCATACTTTTTTCTTAAACGAGATAAGTGTTCCAATCTTTCAATATTATTCGTGTGGTCTCTTAAACTTAATCCAAGTATAAGATTTTCCACTAATATAGTAGGTGCTACCATAGAATGGAATTCGTTAGCATCCCCTCTACTTGCAAATAAATTAATAGTCGACAAGGATGTGAAATCTGCTACTAATTGATCGGTAATCATAATGGTTTGAAAATGAATTTCTCGCTGGTAGTCCAAGATGACTCTCGCTTCAGGCAGTAACCTTCCAAATGCAAAGATGATCACAACATCCCCTTGTTTAAAATGAATCAACTCTTCTAACAATTCATTTCCTTGATGTTCTATTAAGTGAATCGATATGCCAAAACGTCTCATTCGATAAACCAGTAATTCACCTAGTCCTTTGGAAGGTCCGCTAGCAAATATATAAACATGATTGGCCCGATAAAGCAGGTCAAGTGCTTGGTGAAAGCGGGCTTGGTCCATATTATCGAACGTTTCTTGCAGTAATGACAGGCTTTTTTCTAATGTAAGATAATGTGATGGTTGCTTTGGCACTCGTTTAATCTTACCTGCAGGAGATACTTCTAGCTTCTTTTTCATCTGTTGTTTAAAATCTTTTAAATTGTGATAGCCAATCATCGACCAGAAGCGAGAAACAGTGGCTATACTTACTCCCACCTCTTGTGCAATTTCCTTCTCTGTTGACAGTAAGACTTGTTGCAAATGCTTAGAAATGTAATTTGCTATTTTCATTTGACTAGGTGTTAATCGATCCTTTTCAATGGAAAATGGCAGCATATAACCCCTCCTCGTTTGTATTCTAGCAAATGAATCTTCCTCATAACTGATAATGATAAAAAATTTACATTATGAAAATAAAAGTTAACAAATTTACACTCTCTTAACTTCATTCCAAACATAGATTAATAAACCTTCTTTACAATGAAGTTAATCAAATAAAGGAGGTAGAAAAATGGCAACATTAAATCAACGTTACACGCTAACACAGTCACAAAAGATGATGGTCTTTATTTTATCTATGTCGTTGTATGGTCTGTCGAATATGATTACGGAATTGGTGCCAAGTGCATACCTTGGTCCAATCGAATTTTCGATTGAGTATTTTGCTTTTATTCCTTTAACATTATGTATTTTATTCCATCCGTTATATGCTGCGATTGGTGCATCTTTAGGAGAAGTAATTTTCGGTGAGTTGATGCTCGGCCAATTTGGTGGCTTTGGTGAATTGGAGAAGTTTATCGCTTTTTCATTAGCGATGTATGTAGCAGGGACATTTGTACGTGACCCCAAAAACAAGTTGCAAGTTGGAACTGCAGCGATTTTAGGTGTGGTTATTCATCAGGCGATTAGTGCAATGGTCGATATTTTAAAAGTTTGGGTCGGTGTCGAAGAGTTGGAAGCTGTACCAGGGTTAGCCGAAAGTGTTGTAGTTGTGGAAGGCTTTGCTTTTCTTAATGATGTCTTGTTCTCAGGAATTCTATTTGCTTTGTTACCAACTTTATATTTAGTACCGCGATTATATGGAAAAATCGAACCGCTATTAGGTATGAAACCACGTGATCGTCATGATCGCTATTCATTAGGTGAAATCGTTGGTCCACGATTAATCGTTACAGGTATTTTTCTTGCTGCTGCAGCTTTTCTATTTGAATACCTTTCAGAAGCAGGCTTTAATGTCGAATGGGAAGCAGATTTTCTAGAAATGTTTGGAGATTGGTTTATCTGGGTAAGTCTTGGAGGTGCGTTAATAGTAGCAATTATTACGATTATGTTTATGATCAAGAAAAAATCAAATACAAACGCTGCTGACCAACAGGAGGAAAAGATTCCATCATGACATCTCAAATTGAAATAAAAAATGTCACCTTTCAGTATCCAGGTGCCGAACATCCAGTATTAAATAATATCAATTTATCGATTGAAAAAGGGGATTTTATAGCAATATTAGGTGGAAATGGTAGTGGTAAGTCAACAATGTGTAAGCTGTTGAATGGTTTAATTCCACATTATTATGTTGGTGATATGTCTGGAGAAGTGACAGTAAATGGTTATAAAACAACAGATTACAAAGTAGCAGATTTATCCAAGCATGTTGGCTATGTTTATCAGGATTTTGAAAATCAGATTGTTAGTCCAAGAGTGTTAGAGGATGCGTCTTTTGCTCCTCTGCACTATGGACTGCCTGATTTCCATGAAAGAGGACTCCAAGCCTTAAAATTAGTTGGCTTAGAAGAGCAGAAGGATGCTTTTATCTGGCAGTTAAGTGGTGGACAAAAGCACCTATTAGCGTTAGCAAGTGTATTGTCATTGAATCCTGACATCATTATCATTGATGAGCCGGTTGCCCAACTTGATCCACATCATGCTAAAGATATTTATGATATCTTAACCGAATTAAACGAAGTGTACGACAAGACGATCATTGTTATTGAACATCATACGGAATTTGTTGCATCCTACGCGAAGAAAGTGGTGCTGATGGATCAAGGTACGATCTATTTTTCGTTACCAGTTACAGAGGCGTTAAATCAAGTTGATACTTTACTTGCACACCAGATTTATCCGCCACAGGTGACACAAGTAGCACGGGAAACAGGGATGGACGGAAAGTTACCTGTTACGTTAGAAGAAGGCTTGACTCATTTTTCCACTGCAGAACCAAAAGATAGTACATATATTTCTAGTAGGGAGCAGAAGCAAGCAATTGTGTCATACGAAGATGTTGACTTTGCCTATAAAACGATCACAAGAGAAAAGAAACAAGTATTACATGAAATTAATTGTACGATTCATGAAGGCGATTATATTGCTTTAGTTGGGAATAATGGGGCAGGAAAATCATCGTTTATGCGTTTGATGACAGGATTGGTAAAGGCTGCGACTGGAGAAGTAACCGTTGATGGAGAGAATACAAGAGATGTGCCTCCCGAGTATTTAGCGGAAAAAGTAACATATATTCATCAGAATCCTGAACAAATGTTTATCGAAGATTGTGTTGAGAAAGATGTAGCATTTTTCATGAAATCTCGTAAAGTAAAAGATTATCAAACAAAAGTGGATAAATTACTGAAACAATTTGAGCTACCTGAACTTGCTGATCGTGACAGCCGACTATTGAGTGGTGGTCAGCAACGAAGAGCATCACTTGCGATTGGAGTAGGAATGAATCCTGAGATTATGTTGTTAGATGAGCCAACAGCTAATTTAGATATCGCAACGAGAAAGCATATTACCAAATTACTGGACGACTTAAAAAGACAATTAAAAGCAGTCGTGATTGCTACACACGATATGCAGCTAGCCAGTGAATTTGCTAATAGGATTATAGTTATGCATGAAGGAAGAATCATTCATGACGGAGATCGTGTTTCGGTATTTCAAAATTATCGATTGTTAGAAAAGGCAGGACTTATGCCACCACAAGTTTTTTCGCTTACGAAATCATTAGGATGGGAAGAGCCTGCTTATACGGTACAGGAGTTTATCGAGCGTTATCAAAGAGAGGAAGTCGATAATGGAGTATACGCGTAAATTTGCCGATAAATTATCGGTAGAACAAGTGAAAATTGAATTACTTAATACGGCATATGGAAATGGAGATACTTTCTTAGCAAAATTGGATCCAAGAACATTATTTATTTGGTACCTGTTCTTTGGCATTGTACCGTGGTTTATTCATGATGTTCGTGTATTGATTGGTATGTGTCTGTTTATGATTGTGACAACATATATGGCGAAAATCAGTCCCCTCATTATTTTTATTCTTTGTTTAGGGTTATTGGGGCAAGGTGGCTACTTATTGGTCGTGTCATTATTTTTCGGTGGTAATTGGACAACGATGCTACCACTGCTTGTCTTAACCGTTAAATTATCGACGATTTCATTAGCAAGTATCTCGGTTTTTTGTTCGATGAATCCAGATAAATTAAGTGATGGCTTACTCAAAATTAAGGTGCCAGGTCAGGTTTCCTTCAGTATTGCCTATGGTTACCGGATGTTACCTACTTTAATAGAGGAATATCATCATGTGTTTCAGTCATTCCGTTTACGTGGGAAAGCTCCTGAAAAGCATGGTTTCTTATATATCCGCTCGATTGCATATTTTGTTAAAATCGCGATGCTTTCATTCTATCCATTGTTGTTATCGACAGCGAAAAGGGCACGAACAACCGTGGAGGCGCTAGAAACAAAGGGAAGTATGTATGGGTTTAATCACCCTGAAGTAAAGAAATTAAAATTAGCTTCATTAAAAATGAAACGACAAGATTATTTATTTTTGCTCGGTTCTGCTATTTACGTGATAGCATTATTTATATTGTTATAGGAAGGTGTTTGTATGATTATTGATTTTCACAGCCATGTAAAGATTTCAAAAAAATCTAATTTTATGCCGGATTATTTCCGCGAAATGATAGTCGAGGCGAAACAAAATGGATTAACAGCTTTAGTGTTAACGGAGCATTTTAATACAATTCGATTCTTTGATATCTATTCCTTTTTAGATGAACACTATAGCTATGTAGATGGTTATTATGATCTGGATGGATTGAAATTGTTCCCAGGTATAGAAGTGGATGTTCAAGAAGTGGGACATATTTTGTTAATTGGTGATCGAAAGGAAGTTTGTGCTCTACGTGAGCAATTAGCAGATTATATGGAAGAGGATTATTTTATTCCGTTTGATTTGTTGATGGATCTTGCGGAAGGGTATTCTCTGATAAAAATTGGTGCACATCCTTACCGAGATAGTACGCCATTAGCGCAAAACGTTTCGAGGGAACAGTTAAAAAGGTTAGATGCACTTGATTTAAATGGCAAGGATTTATATGCTAAAGGAGTAGAGACTTGTCGCCAAGAGTTGCTTGAATTAGCGGAAGAAATTGATTTACCTGTTGTTGGCGGAAGTGATACTCATCAATTTTTGCAATATGGTAGTATCGTAAATGAATTTGAGCAAGATTGTCGCAATAGCGAAGAATTAAAACAAGCTATTGTCCAGCAAAATTACCAAGTAAGAATTTCCGACCAATTACCTCTAAAAGTAAAGTCCGCTACATTAGTGAAAAAATATATGAAAAAGTATTTGCAGGAAGTAGACACAGTGTCACTTTAACCGGCGGGATATCACCAAGGTGGTATCCTTTTTTTAATATAGGAAAGTATATAATCCGCGGTATCAACGCATTTGTAAGCAGAGTAGCCATTTTGAAATAACTTGTACAGGTAACCATCGCTGCGGCTGTCCACTTCCCTTTCCACGGGAT
>NZ_WJID01000089.1:0-15234 GCF_010994055.1 Gracilibacillus thailandensis
TCATCTCCCACCTACTCCTTTTCATTCCTTGAGGTGGGAATCTTCTCGCCTAGTGCTGATAAAACCTAATTATTTTATTTTCAAACGCGGGTATGTTGTTCTCTCTGCGGGTTGTGTCTTCTCAAGTGATGAAGAACAATTCGGACAAATGACAGCTCTATTAGGAATGGACAAGCAACAATACGGGCATTCTTTATTTGTCATCGAGTCTGATGGATGTTGATGTGGTTTCTTCCAGCGATTCATTTGCCTGACTACTAGAAAAACAACAAATAAAATGATCACAAATCTTATAGACGTTGAGATAAATAATCCATAATTAATCGTTATTGCTCCAGCTTCCTTTGCCTCCGTTAAAGAAGGATAAGTTTTTCCACTAAGACTTATATGTAAGTTTTCAATATTCATCTTGGAATACAAAAGCCCAATAGGCGGAAGCAGAATATCTCGAACCAATGAGTCTACAAAGCTACTGAAAGCAGCACCTAAAACAACCCCAACTCCCATATCAACCGCACTACCCCGCACCGTAAACTGACGAAACTCATGAAATAATCCCATCTAATTACGCCCCCTTCCTCCATATAAATATGAAAAAAGGGGACGTGCTATACACCGCAACATTACTTTTATATTTTTGACTTTCCGGTTATATTGGATTGTTGCCGAACCTTTTTAACCTTCACCAACAATGATATATAATAAAACCAAATCCTAACCCATACAAAGCAGCAGCTGTATAGAGAACAAAAGAATTGGATAGCCAAGCTAATAACACCATGACGATTAAAATGAGAAACGTCCCTGGCAAGAACACGACTATATGCCCTTTTTTATCATACAATTGTCCGGCAAATATTCTCATGATCATTCTTTCCTCATAAACCAAGAAAAGGTGGATCAACTTACTACTTAAAGATTGAAAACCGAAGATATCCGATTTGATCGATTTCCATAACGTTCTTCTTCAATTTGCTCTAGTGTCTTACCACGGGTTTTTGGTGTTAGAGCAACACCAATTATCATATGGATGATTAAGAAACCGATCATAACAATTCCTGCAACCGTAAAGCTAAGTGTATCCATTATAATAGGTAAAACGAAAGACCAAAGGGCAATTCCGCTTCGCACAATAAAGTACATAAACCCTTGTGCCGTGGCGCGATAACGCGTAATAAATAGTTCACTCGTCCACAATGCATAAAAGGCTTGTGCTCCAATACCTGCTGCCGATCCCCATACTACTACAAAAAGGACTAAAGAAACCCAATTCATTGGTAAAAATGTTAAAATAAACCATGCTACAATACCCATAGTAGCACCTAAACCAAATAAGAATCGTTGACTTATCTTATCAGCCAATTTCATGAAACCAAAGAATGTAGTCAACACTGTAAACATCCATAAAAAGGCTTGCAACAAGTTAGCTTGTCCATTCGTTAAACCGCCTACATTTTCATAAATATATGGCATGAAATATCCCATTGCTCCAGCCGTTAAATTCCAGAACAAGTAGATTCCAATTAATAGAAAAATAGCTTGTCGATTCACTTTTAGCGAAAATAAATCTTTCAACGAACTCTGTAATAACTTTTGATCTTTGCTTTCTTGTTTTTTCTTTTCATTATCATCAGACCAAATCTTAGACTCTGGTAATCCACGTCTTAAATACCAAGTAATGAAAGCCACAATTAATAAGTGGAAGAAGATCAGACGTGAGCCAAATAACCCTAATGGTTCTGCGAGAACCGCTAAGAAAAAGGTAATCATTGGACCAATCGACCAAGCTAATTGCGCTGCTCCTACGCGTGCTGCTCTTTGTTTAGACGGTGCTTCTTCCGCGATATATGTCCAAGACACTGGTACAGCTACACCAACCGCTACACCTGTAATAATAGTACCGATTAATAACATTGGGAAACTGACTGAAAGCATAATGAGTAATATACCAAACATATATACAAGCAAATCATAGTTAAATACAATTTTCCGACCGAATTTGTCTGTAATATAGCCTCCTAATAATGCACCAATAGCTGCACCAAGCGCATTTGCACTTAAAGCACTCAACAAGCCAACACCAACACTGTCGATTCCCAAATAGGTTTGCCAAAGTGTAAGGCTACTGGCAGCTGCGATAATCGCACCAGCCTCAATATAATTCGCCATCGCTATCGCAACAGTAGCCTTCCACCCTGTTGTCACTTTTTGCTTTTTCATGAATCATTCCTCCATTATAGAAATTTATGAATCCGTTTACAAAAAGACCTTTATGTCGCTATAAAAATGGAAATGTTACACCTAAAATAGTATAAAAAAACAAAAAAGTCAACACAAACAAAAACTAAACAAATTAAATAGGTTTTGTTTAGTTTTGAAAAAAATCCCTTCATCAGTTTCTTGTTGTGTTCCCTCTTCACTATCTCCACATGCAGCTAACACCAACAACATCATCAATGTCGACTTAGCATACATCAAAGAATTGATGAAAGAGGCACATGAAAAAGGTACGCCTGTCATGAGACCACTGTGTCTATTGGATTACTGCTGGTGATTCACCGGCGGAATCGTTTTGTTCATTACAGCAAAATATGGAAAGTAAAAGTAATCCAGGAATGGTAAGTTGTTATCATATCAGATCTTAAGAATCTGTTGATAATTAAATAAGACGGAGGTAAAACAAATGAACAATAATAAGGGAAGGATCACAAAAACAGGTCTCATTCGTTGGGCAGGCTTATTCGCTATTTTGGCAGGGATTTTATACATCGTCATTCAGTTTATTCACCCAGCAGATAATATATCTTCAGTAAACTCAGACTCCTGGGTAATGGTTGCATGCTTGACAGTTGCGATGTCCATCTTTAACTTAATTGGAATCATTGGAATTTACTCGAGACAAGTAGAAGAGAGCGGATGGCTTGGCTTAGTTGGATTTTTATTATTTAGCCTATTTTGGTTAGCTTCGACGGCATTTAGTTTCATCGAAGCCTTTGTATTACCAATGCTCACTAACGACGCTCCGGAATATGTGGCAGGTTTCTTAGGGATCTTTGGCGGAAACGAAAGCGAGGTTAATCTTGGAATACTCCCTGCATTAGCACCGATAGCAGGAGGGCTGTATACACTTGGCGGCCTTTTGCTAGGGATCGCTACTTTCCGTGCTAATGTCTTACCACGGTTGGCCGCAGCCCTGCTTGCTATTGCTGCAGTGGTGACACTCGCTGCTGCAATTATCCCCCATCCACTCGATCGGCTATTAGCCATACCTATGGGAGCAGCACTAATTTGGTTAGGGTATGCTCTTTGGTCAGGACGTGAAAAGAGCATCAAAAAATTATCAAATGTCTCATTAGAGGTGTAAATTTTCCTCCTAGTCGACGTTTGTAAAAGCTCTTAAGCCTAATTTCTCGCTAAAGATACGGAATTAGGCTTTTTGCTCTTTTGCGTTGGATACATTCGAACTGTAGAAAAATATAATCAATAATAATAGAAACTATTACGTTACACTTCTCTGCATCATTTTCTTTTGATGGATAAGTCTATTTATTTAATTGCGGAGAATCTGGATGTAGTTGCATGAATTCAATCCGGTTACCATCAGGGTCTTTTATCCAACATTGATAATTTAAATCTAATCCTTGCTGTGGCTCTACATCTAATGTTAACCCTTTTTCTTTTAAGTGGGCTGCAATTTCATGTATATCGTCTACTTCTAAACACAAATGATTATAACCAATAGTCTCACCATCTATGGTAATTTGTTTCTTACCTCCATAGAATAATTCTATGAATTGTCCTTCACAAACTTTTAAATAAATAATCCACGGCTCATTATCTTGATTATGTAATTCAAACAGCTTTTCAAACCCCAATTGATCACAATAAAACGCTAATGATCTCTCCATATTTTGAACAGTAAACGCAGTATGACTGATACCTTTAATCATCTTTTCACCCCCTCTTTTTTTATTGTTATCGCTTTCTTGATTTTATCACATTACTCAGATTCCTAACAAAAAATAGCTGCTGAGAAATACATCTCAACAGCCTAAAAATTCGTTTTATTTTATTCATCAATCTTCTCAAACTGCTCCTTGCTCCCGAATTTTCCTATCTTTCACCAACAAATATACATACAACAAAATCGAAATCGTCGCTGAGACGGCACCTGTCATGTAAATATAGCTGTAACCAAAACCGGAAGCAATGAAACCAAATCCAATTGCACCAACTCCAACCCCTAAATCAAAGAAAGAAAAGAAAGTCGCATTTGCCATTCCTTTTCGATTATCAGGCGACTGATTTACCGCCCATGCTTGAAGGGCAGGTTGTACGGTACCAAATCCTAACCCATACAAAGCAGCAGCTGTATAGAGAACAAGAGAATTTGGTAGCCAAGCTAATAACACCATGGCGATTAAAATTAAAAACGTCCCTGGCAGAAACACAACAATATGCCCTTTTTTATCGTACAATTGTCCGGCAAATGTTCTCGTGATCATTAAGAAAATCGCAAAAACTAAAAAGTATACTTCGATTCCTGCAATTCCTTCTTGTTCCGTATATAACGGCAGAAATGAAGCAATTCCACCAAAACATGTCGTAATAAAAAATAATAGTAATGAAGGTCGCAATGCCTTTTTTTCCAATACATCGAACCTTGGAGCAACTACCTTTTTCGCCTCTGGGTCAACAGGCTTATATCTAATTTGACTAGACAACAAAAGCGCTACTAATCCTAATGCTGAACAAATTAAAAACAAGGTCGTAAATGAAATATAACCGTATAAAGTAAGTCCTAATGCTGGTCCGAAGGCAAGTGCAATATTACCGGATAAACCGAAATAGCCCATTCCTTCTCCCCGTCTGCTTTCTGGAATCAAATCTGTCGCAATAGTACCAGTAGCTGTTGTCGAGAAGCCCCAGCCTAACCCTTGGACACAACGCATAATAAACAAAAAGACAATACTAGTAATAAACGCATAAGATCCAATAGAAATAACAAAAATCCCCAAACCAATCATATAGACAAACTGCCTTCCCCTAGTTTCCAACGCATGTCCGGCAGTCGGACGTAAAAGTAATGCAGAAAAAGTAAAAATACCAGTAATAATGCCTATAAACTCATCACTTCCGCCTAAGTGCTGGACAAACAGTGGAATCGTTGGCAACGTCATCTGAAATCCTAAAAAGATAAAAAAATTTGCCATACAGATCAAGGCAAAATCCTTCGTCCAAATCTTCTCTTTTTTCTTTAGCGATTGACTCACAAGCAGGACTCCTTTATTTCGATAGTCGAAACATATTATAACGCAAGACACATGCCGATGAAAACATTATGCCTCTTAAGTACGGTATATCTTATAACTTATTGGTAAAAAATGATACATGTACTTCGGAGAAAGAAAGGGTCATGCATTATGTGGTGGTGGATAATCGGTGGAATAATGTCGTCGATAACGTTCGTGTTATATTGCTGTCTAGTAGTAGCTGGCAGGGCTGATGAAGCAATGGAACAGTATATGAAAAGGAAGTAGGGATTGGTATCCTACTTCCTTTTTTGGTTATAGTCGCAAAAGTTCCCAAATAAATTTTAGTACCTCACTTGCTCCGTGCTTTCTTGATTCATGATCCTTCCACCAACTCTTGTCATAAACATCTTCACGAACAGGGACGGAAATGACTTCGATATTTTCATCTTTCAATGTTTTTTGGAAGATCCATTTTGCTCGCGCTGAGTGATATTTGTTGGTTACAAGAAGTAAGGTATTAACGTTCAACTGACGCAGCAAAGGGATGGACAGTTCGGCTTCTTCTCTCGTACTTGTTACTTCTTTAAAGGAGTGGATAGCATCTGCTGGCACACCTAATTCGATCAAATGCTCCGTCATAATCTCTGAGGTGTAAGTTTCCCAACCTACGAGCGCACCAGTGACGATAATGGTATCACTCCATCCTTCATGGTAAAGCTTAGCTGCCTCTGCCTCGCGCTCACCTTTTCCACCGCTTAATACTAAAATAGCGTCTGCTTTTTTTGGTTGTTGTTCTAACACCAGAAGTTTATGTAAATTAACTAAGATAATCAACCCAATTACTAGCAATAATAGAGGAACCGAAAGGAACATCCACTTTTTCCACCCCATACCACCACTCCCGAACCGATATTTTAATATCCCTTATCATAATCTACAATATTTACATTTGGTGCACTAAACTCAAGATAATGCTTTAAGTTCGGAATGAAAATATCTCGAATGACACGCTCTGTGTAGTGTTCTGTTGCTCCAGCTGTGTGTGGTGTTACGATAACATTCTCCATCGTCCATAATGGACTGTCTTCCGGTAAGGGTTCCGTCTCAAACACATCAAGTCCAGCACCGGCAACTTCCTGATTTTCTAACGCTTGAATTAGCTCATCCTCTTTCACGATCGGTCCTCTTCCAATATTAATGAGAAAAGCACTATTTTTCATTAGCCGGAACTCTTTTGCCCCGAACATGCCAGTTGTTTCCTCTGTCAATGGAAGTGTAATGACGACATAGTCACATAGAGGTAAAAGGTCAGCCAATTGATCGGGAGTATACATTTCGTCAACATGTTCAGCTGGTTTCCCTGAGTGACGAACACCAAGAACTTTCATACCAAAAGCTTTTGCAATTTTGGCTGTTTCCTGGCCAATCGCACCAACACCTATTACACCGATCGTTTTCTCGTGAATTTCTAATTTTAGCCCAGCATTGTGCCACGTTTGCACCTGCTGTTGGCGCACATATGAATGAACTTTCCGTGTTAATCCAAGCATAAGAGCAAAGATTGTTTCAGAAATCGGGTAAGCATGAACTCCATTTGCACTTGTCAATGTCACATTTTTGGCTTGTAAAGCATCAAGCGGTAGACTGTTTACCCCTGCGCTCCACGTTTGAATCCACTTTAAGTGATCATTTTTCTCCAACAAAAACGGGGCAACGGCTCTTTTCCAATGGAGCACGACTTCTGCTTGGACAAGTTCATCCGCAATTTTTTCTGTATCTTTGTTTGCGATAACGTTCCAGTCAGGGACTACCTGCTTAATTTCGTTGAACAGGTTTTCAGCTATGTTCATGTTAATAACGAGTGTTCGCTTCATGATAAAACCTCCCATTCTAATCATACTTTATTATTTCATACTTTTTATTGTTATTGTCAAATTTTTTATTTTTTCAAACGGCCCTAAACACAAACAAAACCACCTAAACAAAAATATATAAACATTATTTTTTGACTTTATTTTTATTCGTTAGTATAATCGTAGTCGAATCATGTATATTTCCCACAAAAAATGTAAGGGGTTTCCCGTTAAACAACAACGAAACTAAGAAGTTGGGGGTAAAATGAATGAAACGAATAATGTTATGGTTTCTGTTTAGTATCTTTCTCATTCTTTTTGTAAACGGATGCAACCAACAAACGCATGCAGATGAGCGTGTTGTATTACGCTTTGCATATGCTAGTAATGCTCAACCGGTGAAAGATGCTATGGCAAAGTTCGGCGAATTAGTTGAAGACAAAACAAATGGACAAGTTAGTGTTGAATATTTCCCTGATGGACAACTCGGCGGGGAGCGTGAACTGATTGAATTAACGCAAACAGGGGCAATTGATATTACAAAGGTTGGTGGTTCTGCGCTCGAAAGTTTTTCCAATAAATATTCTATCTTCGGTATCCCTTATCTTTTTGATGATATTGATCATTTCACTCGTGTCATGGAAAACGAGGAAATAATGCAACCAATCTATCAATCTACCAAAGATTTAGGGTTTGTCGGGCTAACCTATTACAACTCCGGACAACGAAGTTTCTATTTAACAGACGGTCCTGTTGAAACTCCAGAGGATATTGAAGGGAAGAAGATTCGTGTAATGGAAAGTGAAACCGCTATCCAAATGATCGAATTGTTAGGTGGCACAGCGGTACCGCTTGGAAGCGGTGAAGTATACACATCATTGCAACAAGGCATTATCGATGGTGCTGAAAACAATGAGTTTGCTCTTGTGACAGCAGGACATGGAGATGTAGCTTCCTATTATTCTTATGATGAACATACACGAGTACCAGATATTGTGATAATAAATGACAATACGTTAAATCAACTGAGTGAAGAGCAGCGACAGGCCGTACAAGAAGCTGCTAAAGAATCTACTGAATATGAAAAACAAGTTTGGGCAGAAGCAGTAGAAGCCGAAAAAACAGAAGCTATGGAGAAATATAATGTAAAGTTCAATGAAGTAGATAAAGCCCCTTTTTTAGAAAAAGTACAGCCTATTCATGAAAAGTTTAAAGAAAATAAGGAATTAAGTGATCTCTACCATAAGATTCAACATGCAAGTAATAATGAAGGAGAGTAGCGTTATGAACAAAGCTTTTCGTAAATATCTAGATCGGACAATGGAAACCATCACATGTATGCTGCTAATGATCATGGTCGCTGTTACGAGCTGGCAAGTGATCAGTCGATACATCTTAAATAACCCCAGTTCCGTAACAGGTGAATTTCTTCGTTTTGGTTTGATCTGGTTCTCATTATTAGCAGGTGCCTATGTTGTCGGTAAAAAAAGCCATATTGCCATCACTTTTCTAAGTAACGGGATAAAAAGTGAACAGACAAAACGAGTCTTTGAAGTAATTGTGCAAATCAGCTTTATCCTCTTTGCCGTGATGATGATCATGGGAGGTACCAAGGCTGTCTCAATGACGATGGCACAAATTTCACCATCACTTCATTTACCGATGGGGTATGTGTATTTATCCCTTCCTGTTTCAGGCGTAACCATCTTATTATATTGTCTCATTAATTTAACGGACCTATTCAGTTCGAAACAGTTACACATACAAGAAAATTCTTAAAAAAGTAGGTGAATTAGATATGGTTGCAGAAGCTAGTATTTTATTAGTTCTTGTTTTCGCAATATTATTAGCAGTAGGAATACCCATTGTCATATGTATCGCTGTAGCATCACTGGCAACGGTTCTGTTGATGCTGCCACTTGATATTGCCGTTTTTACAGCTGGTCAGAAAATGGTGGCAAGTCTGAACAGCTTTTCATTAATTGCAGTACCGTTCTTTATTCTATCAGGGGTTATTATGAATAATGGCGGGATCGCCCATAAATTAGTAGAATTTGCGAAACTGATCGTCGGGAGAGTACCAGGATCTTTAGCCCATACGAATGTGGTCGGAAACGCTTTGTTTGGATCGATTTCCAGTTCTGCAATCGCTGCATCTACTGCAATTGGTGGCGTGATGGTTCCTTTACAGAAAAAAGAAGGCTATGACCGAAAATTCGCAGCAGCTGTCAATATCGCTTCTGCCCCATCAGGAATGGTAATACCTCCTAGTACGGCGTTTATTATCTTTTCACTAATTAGTGGTGGTACTTCAATCGCAGCATTGTTTGTTGGCGGTTACTTAATCGGGATCCTATGGGCCGTAACAATTATAGCCGTTGCATTTGTAATTGCCAAAAAACGTAATTACCCTATTGTACAAAAATCTGAAATCGCAAACATTAATAAAAAGAAAATTGTCTTAGATGCAATCCCTAGTATTCTGTTAATCTTCATTATTATCGGTGGGATTTTAACAGGGATATTCACAGCGATTGAAGCATCTGCTGTTTGCGTGGTTTATGCCTTATTCTTAGCACTTGTGTATTATCGAACGCTAACCATTAAGCAATTACCTCAGGTTTTAATCAAAGCTGTAGAAATGTCTGGCATTGTCATGTTACTCATCGCTGCATCTTCACTGATGTCATTTGCTATGGCATTTACAGGGATTCCAGATGCACTGAGTCAGTTTATTCTCGGTTTATCCGCTAATCCATTAATTATTTTGTTACTGATTAATGTCTTCTTATTGATTATTGGTATGTTTATGGATATTGCACCAGCGATTCTCATATTCACACCGATTTTCTTACCAATCGCAGAAGGTATCGGCATTGATCCAGTGCATTTTGGCATTTTCTTCATTTTAAACTTGTGTGTCGGTACAATTACGCCACCTGTTGGAACCGGTTTATTTGTCGGGTCCATGGTTGGAAAAGAAAAAGTCGAAAGCCTGATCAAACCATTAATGCCATTCTATGTTGCCATGTTCGTTCTATTGATGGTTGTTACCTATATACCAGAAATTAGTTTGTTTCTCCCTAATTTGTTAGGGTTGTAATGGAGAAGAAGAAGTCTCGGAGGCAAAACAAAAAGTGTCCGCGAGAACACATCTCGTGGACAATTTTTCTCAAAAATCACAAAATGTGTCCTTGAGAACGCTTCTCGTGGACACATTTTCTCAAAAACTACTAAATTAGTCATTAACCACCAACACTAATTCTAAACAAGATCACAAGCTTCTGCCGGCATCCAATGTTCATCTTTACCGTGCCATTTGACGTTACATCCGATTGGATTCGTTAATGGTGTGGTAATTTGCTTGCCTGCCAAATGTTCCGTAAGGGCATTTTCTAAATCATTTACGGTTGCTTTTTCAGACTCACGTGGATTGTCGAGTCCACGACCAGTATAAACCAACTCACGATTTTGATCGAATACGTAAAAATGTGGTGTGCGCAAAGCTCCATAAGTCTTGGCTACATCTTGTGACTCATCATGTAAATATACCCATGGGAATTTGTGCTCTTTCATCTGTTCCACCATTACTTCGAATGAATCATCTGGTTTTGTATTCACACTATTAGAATTAATCCCCACAAACGTAACACCTTGATCTGCAAACTTTTCGGCAGTTGCTCTTGTCATTTCATTCGACCCAACAACAAATGGACAATGATTGCAAGTGAAGAACACGACCAAAACATTTGCATCATTAAAATCCGCTAAGCTATATGTCTTACCATCTGTTGCAGGAAGCTTAAAATCCGGTGCCTTCTGACCCAACTCCAACGTAAAAGCCATAGAAAAATCCTCCCTTTATTTCGATATTCATGAAAACGATACCAAAGTATAGAGATAGATTCAAAGATAGTGCTCAACCGCCTTCTTCTTTTACAACAGAATGTTCATACAATATCTAGCAACTCACGCATGCTCATCACTAAAAAGGATTATAAAACCGAGTCCCATCATGAAAGGTAATCACCATAGCTGCGATAAAAAGCACCAGACTAATCATTAAGGTAAACACATCTGCCTTTAATAGCGGTCGGGCGCTATACCAGGTACGTTGTTTATGTTTCCCAAAGCTGCGTAACTCCATGGCATTACTGATTACTTCAATCCGGTCGAGACTGGAAAAAATTAATGGCACCATAATGGAAATGACGTTTTTTAGACGTCTTGCTAATTTTTCATTTTTGGACAAATCAATTCCTCTTGTTTGCTGGACTTGAGCAATGGTACGAAAATCACGTTGGATATCTGGTATATAACGCAATGCCAACGATACCGCAATACCTATTTTATAACTAATACCAACTTTATTAAGAGATGCTGCAAATTCACTAGGATGCGTGGTCAGAATAAACAATAAGGCAGCTGGGATCACGACAAAATATTTCAATGTGATATTCATTTGGTAGAATAATTGCTCCCATGTCAGATTATATCTGCCTGCTCCATCCCAAATTACATGACTACTGCCATAGATTTGAACACCTTGTTGGGGCGAAAATAGATAAATCGCCACATTATTAAGAGTGAGAAACGCTAGAATAATGATCAATACAAAGGATATGTCCTTTAGTTGAATCTTCGATAGCTGGAAGATAACAAGACTTGCAATCAATAACACAAGCAATACCCTAGTATCATAAGTTAGCATAGCAACAGAAGACCAAATTAAAAAAACGATCAGCTTAGTAATTCCTGATAATTTGTGTATTGGTGATGTTCGTTCCATATAACCTAAAATATTTACTGCCATCTTGCTCGAACCTTTCTATCATAAGAAATAAAGTGATGAACAAACTGCTTTGGATCTGAAATACCTACTTTTACTGCAATGTCAAATAATGAAGTACGCTTTAAGTTTGCCTTTTCGACTATTTCATCATTTGTTATAACATCGACAGCGGACTCATCTGCAATTAATCGACCATCTGCTAGTACAATCGACCTTGAAGTATACTCCAGCATCAGGTGCATATCATGTGTAATGAATAATATGGTTGTCCCATTGTCATTTAGTTGCCGTAAAAATTCCATCATTTCTGTATAATGACGAAAATCCTGTCCAGCAGTTGGCTCATCCAAGATGATTATATTTGGCTCTAAAACTAAAATAGAAGCAATTGTTACCCTTTTCTTCTGCCCGTAACTTAAAGCAGAGATCGGCCAATTGCGGAACTGGTATAATCCGCAAACTTTAAGCGTTTCCCAAACTCTTTCCTCGATCTCTTTCTGAGAATATCCGCGATTAACAAGACCCAAGGCAACTTCATCATAAATCATATGCTTGGAAATCATATGATTCGGATTTTGTAAGACAAAACCAATGTGGTTAGCTCTTTCAAATATCGTTTGATTAGTGATGTCTTGTCCTCCTAAAAAAATCTGTCCACTATTCATTGTCTCAAAACCACAAATAAGCTTGGACAAAGTAGATTTACCTGCACCATTCTTGCCAACGATACTGACCATTTCTCCCTGCTGAATCGAAAAGGAGATATTCTGTAAAATCGGGTCTTGCTGGTAACGGAAATTTAAGTTATTTACTTCCAATAGTGGTGTGGAGGCATCTTCTTCACCTTGTTCCTTAGACTTGCTATACCATTGCTTTAATTGCCGCTGGCAGTCCTCAGCAATGTTTAAGGTATCTATGTGCTCCAACCCCATATCCGGCTCGATCTCACATCCACTATACTTCAATGCCTTTAAATAAAGTGGTTCACGTATATGTACTTGGTTTAAGACATGAGATGCTAACAATTGCTTTGGAGCACCGTTGAAAACAACCTCTCCTTCATCGAGCACAATAACCCTATCAAAATCAATATGGAGTGCATCTTCTAAACGGTGTTCAATCATCATGATGGTTTTATTTGTTTCTTGATGAATACGGTCTATTAATTCCATAGCATATTGACCTGTTGCAGGGTCTAAATTGGCCAGTGGCTCGTCGAAAAGTAAAATCTCCACTTCCTCGTTTACCATAACACCGCCAACTGAGACACGCTGTTTTTGTCCACCAGAAAGCTCATGGATAGAATGATCTATATGGTGCTCTATTTCCACTAGTTCTGCTACTCGTTGAACGGATTCTTTCATCACGTGCTGAGGAACTTTTTCATTTTCTAATGAAAAAGCGATATCCTCCCCAACATTCAGACCAATGAATTGTCCATCTGTATCCTGTAATACCGTACCTACCATTCGTGAGATCGTAAAGATATCCAAGTTTCTTGTATCGTTGCCTTTGATAAGAAGTTCCCCTTCTATATCCCCTTTATAAGAGAATGGAACTAGCCCATTTAAACAATGGACTAGTGTGCTTTTCCCTGAACCAGATGGACCTAGAATTAATACTTTTTCACCTTGGTAAATGGTTACATCGATATTTTTTAAAGTTGGGTCAGTCTGGCTGTAATATTTAAATGTGAAATGATTAAATTCTATTATCGGTTGTCTCATTCTCTACTCCTTTATCTAATTAGGCTTCCTTTGATAAACTATTACCTTTCGTCCGTGTCTTCGCGTATGCTGCAAGTAAGATCGTACCAATGACACCAACAGAGATAATATTGGAAACTCCTGCTACTGCACCTTGAGTAAATACTTTGTTTGCTGGCTCTGCATATATAATAATATCTAATAATGGCGCTAAAACGAACCAGCCAATCACCTGCACAATCATTTGAACTACATTAAATGAAATGATTTGTTTCGTGCCAAATTCTCCATTCTCTATAGCAATTCGGCGTGCAAACAAACCAATAAACAACCCGATAAATAGTGAAACAAAAACCCAACTCCACCAAATAGATCCCCAAAGTAAAACATCCTTCAGTGCATGACCGATAAGACCAATAAGTCCTCCGGCGACAGGGCCAAATAATACAGCCATAAATGCTAGAAATGCAACTGCTGTCTCAATATTTGTGTTGGGAATCCCTGTTGGAATCGTTAAAAAACGCCCCAAAATTACATATACAGCAGCACCAATACCAATAGCAACAATCGTTCTAATCGATAAATTACCTTTCATAGATTTCTCTCTCCTTTATTTGAATTAGTTTTATTGCTAACAAGTTGCTTTCTGTTGATTCATAGCTGTATGACATCAATCATCGAAATATTCTCACTCTTAACTATACACAATTTTAGGTGCTTTGCGTATAAAAATTTTCCACTTTTCGCCTGTCTTAATATGATATGCCTTAGCAAAAGATCCTTGATTTAAAGCCACACCAATATTCTCTAGGGAATTAATATATAGCAGTGGCTCGCCAACCTGTGTATCTGCAAATGACTTACCATAGGACATCACGTTTTTATATACTTGTCGTGTATCATCTAAAATCGTTACTTCTAATGTATCTCCATAGTCAATGGATGCTTCTTCAAAGTAACCTTTATGAATATTGGTCCAGAGATTACCAAAACGGATATCTAATATATCAATCGTCCCCTTAATAATCCCTCCATCTACTGTCACACTAGGCGTTGAAAGTTTTACCAGCTGATCTACATTAATTTTCTGCCCAACTTCTTCAAACGTGATCACACCAGCAGCAAGCCTAGCTCCTGTGTAGGCATAAACATCTCTTCCATGAAACGTATAAGATTCATATGACCTTGCCAGCCTGTTTAGCTTTTCATCAATTATTCTTGCTTCTTCAATACCAACAGAATTCTCAATATGGGTAATCGTTCCGTTATCTGGTGTAACGATAAAACGATTATCTTTCGTTCTCACTGCGATACTTAATCGATCAGAGCCTACCCCTGGATCAACAACAGATACAAAAACAGAACCTTCTGGCCAATAAGAAATCGTCTGATACAACCGGTAAGATGCCTCCCAAATATTATATTGTGGTATATCGTGGGTAACATCATATAAATCTAAGTCATGATCGACTGTTTTTGCCACTCCATACATGGCACTTACTGCACCATCACTCGTACCAAAATCTGATTGAAAAACTAAATGCTTTGTCATGTTATTCCTCCTTGAAAATGATTGGTTGGTGAAAGCCGGTTCTTTGTCAAATGTGGTGGTGTAGTTTTATCTACTC
>NZ_WJID01000009.1:0-118298 GCF_010994055.1 Gracilibacillus thailandensis
TCTTTGCTTACCAAAGTTAGCTTAGGCGAAAATCCCGTGAAAAGGGAAGTGGGCAGCCGCAGCGATGGTTTCCTGTACAAGCTAACTTTCAAAATAACTACTGCATTTAACACAGTCATTGCGCTAATTTTCCATATAAAAAAACTAACGATGAACCCATATCACCGTTAGTCGTACGTCGTAATCTATTAAAGACTTAAAATTAATGTATCTTTTGCTTTTATTTCAGTTTCACCTGTATATTTTTCACCCGTTAATAGATTTGTATAGGTCTCCTCACCTGTATCAAAGGTTGCTGACTTATTATTATGATTCATTACAAATAAAATCTTTTCATCAGCTTTGTTTCGTGCTATAACTTCAACACCTTGTGCAGAATCTAATTCACCTCGTATATTTTTGTCAGCAGCAATAGTATCGACAAAATCTTGGACAAATACTTGATCAGGACTAGAGGCGATATAGTATGCATGACCTTCTCCGTATTGATTTTTTGTTAGTACCGGCATGCCTTTATAAAAGTCTGAACCATATGTTGCCAGTACATCCGCACCTTCAGCATGAATCAGATCAAATAATATGTTGCATTTGTACTCGCCCGATAGTGACCCTACTTTGTCCTGCATGACAATCTCGTTATAATTAGATGGCTCTAATGCATCAATTTCTTCAGCCCATATTCCAACTAAATCTCTTAACTCTCCTGGATAACCTCCCAACGTGACAAGATCGTTCTCGTTAACGATGCCGCTGAAGAAAGTGGTTACGAAGGTACCACCTTTTGCAACAAACTGCTTCAAGCGATCAGCATGTCCTTCTTTTACCATGTATAACACTGGCGCAATCACAATATCATAATCACTTAAATCTTCTTCTACACTTATCATGTCGACTGGAATATTACGTTGATAAAAAGCATCATAATATTTATGCACTTCTTTTACATAATCTAGTGCTATAGAAGGTCCGCTTGATAATTGAATGGCCCAGCGATTTTCCCAGTCAAAGACAATCGCTACCCGGGCGTTCACACGACTATCGATAATTTTATCTTCTAATTGCTTAAGTTCTTTCCCTAATTCAGCGGACTCACGGAATACACGTGTATGTTCATGCCCAACGTGTTCAATCACTGCACCATGATATTTTTCCGTAGCACCTCGTGAACGTCTTAATTGGAAAAACATCACTGTATCAGCACCATGTGCTACCGCTTGATAACTCCAGAGGCGCATAACTCCCGGTCGTTTTAAAGCATTGTATGGTTGCCAATTTTGCTGGCTTGGTGTTTGTTCCATCAGCATAAACGGTTGACCACTTCGAAGACCTCGCATTAAATCATGGGTCATCGCTGTCATACTTTCTGGTGTATCGATCGAAGGATAGTTATCCCATGATACGACATCCATCTCTTTCCCCCATTTGAAGTAATCAAGCTCAGGATACAGTCCCATTAAATTGGTTGTTACCGGAAGGTCTGGTGTATGTTTCTTTAATGCATCTCGTTCTAGTTTAAACACATCTAATAAACTATCAGACTGGAAACGACGATAATCTAGTGAAATACCTTGGAAATTAGTGTTTTGGCCTCCTTGCCATTCTTCACTTAAACCATTTGGTGCCACAATCTCATCCCACTCATAAAAAGTGTGACCCCAGAATCGTGTATTCCACGCTGTATTCACTGCATCAAGTGTCCCATATTTGTCTTTTAGCCATACTCGGAATGCCTTTTGACAATTTTGACAATAGCAATAACCACCATATTCATTGGAAACATGCCAGATTAATACAGCAGGGTGATTCTTATAGCGTTCTGCTAACCTTTCCGCAATACGTTCTGCATATTTGCGATAGGTCGGACTGTTTGGGCAGGAGTTGTGTCTACCGCCAAACTGCCTTTTTCTACCTTCAAAATCCACTCGTCTAACATCCGGATAGCGCTTTGCCATCCAAGCCGGATGCGCCGCTGTACTGGTTGCAAGACAAATATAAACACCATTTTGGTATAAGCGATCAATTGTTTCATCCAACCAAGTGAAATCATAGGTATTTTCATCAGGCTGATTTAATGCCCATGAGAAAACATTAACGGTTGCCACATCAATCCCCGCAAGTTTAAACATTCTGATATCTTCGGTTACAGTTTCTTCATCCCATTGTTCTGGATTATAGTCTCCTCCATACCATATTTTTGGTAGTTTTTCATGGATCATTTTGGTTCCTCCTCTAACTATTTATGTATAGCAAGTATTCGACAGATCAACGATAAATTCCTCTACTTTATTGCGATTCGTTGTAAATTTATCACAGTGCTAATTTCGCTAATCAACGACCAACATCTTCAAACCAATCTCATCCCATAATAGATGAAGCCTGAGACCACTTAGGTGGAATCAGGCCCATCATCAATCAGATTACTTTGTACCCCATAGTTCCATAACATCTAATGTTTTTTGAGTCATTAATTCATTTGCTTTTTCAATATCCATTGCTTCCAACTCTTCAATCATAGCATCCCATGCTGCATCAAAGTCTGCTGGATCACCTAAAACGGCTTGTGTTATTCGTTGCTCTGTTAAGTCGTCTGCTTTCTGTTGGATAATCTCTAAATCACTTCCTGATTCGATGGTATAATTCGCCGCAGCACCATGTTTAGAAATTCCTAATTCTTCTGCCGGTGGGAACCAGTCCGTCCAGTTTTCCATATCGTATTCAGCTACAACCTCTTTTTCGGCCTCGTTAAAGTTGTCAATAATATCTTGCTCAGAGTTTGGTGTGATCGGCTGACCGTTAGAGTCCACTGCTCCATTACCCCATTGTGGGAATGGATAGATATAATAGCCTACACCTGTTTCTTTAGCATAGTCACTATCGGAATTCATTCGTTCACGATCATCTTCGTGCATCACTCGTTTTCCGTCTACAATATCGTAGTTTTCGCCTTCAATTCCCCAGTTAACGAGGATCTGCGCTTCTTCTGATGCCATCCAATCTAAAAACTCGAATGCTTCTTCTTGATGTTCACTGGTGGAAGAAATGGAAATCCCCCAACCTCCAGCAAAACCGTAATCTTTTAGACCTTGTGACTTATATTCTTCACCTAACGTGACAGGAAGTGGTGCGTACGTTCTCCATTCTTTTCCATCGGCTACAAGTGCTGCATCTGCGTCAGTAATATTCCAATTTTGATCAGCAATACTTAGTACACGACCAGATGACAGCTTCGAAATATAAGTGTCGTATGTGTGTGTAAATGACTCTGGGTCTAATAGCCCTTTATCATTCAGGCCATTTAACCATTTAAAATATTCTTTTAATTCCGGTAATAAGAACTTGTAAGTTGTTTCACCTGTTTCATCATCTATAGCCCACTGACCATCATCAGGAATACCTGCTGCAAATCCTGCCGGGTTACCTACCGTAATTAACCAACGCCAGTCACTACCTAATAGAGATAACGGGATCGTTTTTTGACCATCGATTTCTGGGTACTTTTCGTAGTATTCTGTGATTGCTGCTTCAAAGTCTTCTAATGTTCGAATTTCAGGATAGCCAAGTTCACGTAAGACATCTAACTGTATTTGGAAGGTACCACTTGTTTCCCAACGTGCTTCTTCCACACCATAAGTACCAACGTTATAGATACTTGGGTCGTCTATTGAGTTGCGTAAACGATCGAGTTGATCGCCATACATTGCTTTTAAGTTGTCACCTTTTTCTTCAATCAAATCATCTAATTTAATTATACCGCCAGCTTCAATCAGCTTTCCAATATCACCTTTTGCGAAAATTAAATCTGGATAATCACCACTTGCAATCATCAATGGGATCGCTTCATCATTCCCACCAACTGGATAATCCATTTCCAGTTTTATACCTGTTTTTTCTGTAATTTTTTGTGCTACTGGATCGTCAAATGATTTTTCTTCGCCATCAGCATTGAAATAAGTCAATGTCAACGGCTCATCACTTGAGGAATCACTTTCACTCCCTTCTGTTGCATCGTCACCTTCAGCGCCCGTATCTGATTCTGAATCATCACTACAAGCGGCTAAGAAAAGTACTGCAAACATGAATAATAAGGATAAAGATAAGATGGATAGCTTTCTCTTCATGTTTTTCCCCTCCGTTTTTAATAAATTTTTATATTAATTTTCATTAATACCTAGCTTTTGACTGCGCCTAGCGTTAGTCCTGTTACAAAGTATTTTTGCAGGAACGGATATACCATTAGGATAGGTACCGTTGCGATAATCGTAATTGCCATTTTAATCGATTGCGGATTGGTCTGTCCGGCTATGACCTCGGCATTCTGTGAGGTAATATCCCCACTTGAGATATTAGCATTATCTAATATTTTCATTAATTCAAACTGCAACGTCGTTAAAGCCTCGCTACCTCTAGCATATAAATACGTATCGAACCAGCTGTTCCACTGCATAACTGCAAGGAATAAAGCAATCGTTGCGATAACTGGTAAACATAACGGAATAATAATTCTGGTAAAGATAACAAAATCATTGGCACCATCCATTTTGGCTGATTCTTCTAGAGCTGTCGGTAAGTTATCCATAAATGAGCGGATAATGATAACATTAAATGCAGAAATTAACATCGGCCAAATATAAACGCCAAAGTCATTAATCAAACCTAGCTGACGAATTAGCATATACTCCGGAATTAATCCTCCACTAACAAACATTGTTAATACTAGTAAAAAACCTACTAAGCCATTAAAAACAAAATCTCTTCTGCTTAACACGTAAGCAAGCATCGTACTTGCAATAATACCTGTAATGGTTCCAACTACTGTTCTTAAGATCGACATAAAAAATGCTTGCAGCAGCCTGTCATTACTGCCGAAAATCTCTTGATAATTAGCAAATGTAAAGTCACGGGGCCATATATGAATTCCACCCTTAGCTGTATCTACCGCATTATTTAACGATATGGCTAGGATGTTCAGGAATGGATAAAGTGTAATGACTACAATGAAAAGCATAAAAATAGTTAAAATGATATCAAATGTTGTCCATTTTCTTTTTTTCATTTGATGTGACACTCCTTTCTGCTAGAATACACGTCCTTCACCTATTCGTTTCGCAAAACCGTTACATATTAAAATAAGAATAATACTTATAACGGATTTAAAAATCCCGATTGCAGTACCGAATGAATATCGGAACATTCCTATACCATAATCTAGTGCATATAAGTCAATAACCAAAGCCTTTTCGGCGACTATATTGTTCCCTAATAGCATTTGCTTTTCAAATCCGATATTGATTAAGTTACCAATATTTAAAATGAGTAATACGATGATAACGGGACGAATACTTGGTAAAGTAATATGCCACATCTGTCTCCATCTACTTGCTCCATCTACTTTCGCTGCTTCATAGAGCTGCGGATCAACACCAGCCATTGCCGCTAAATAAATGATTGCGTTCCAACCAGTCTCTTTCCAAACATCAGCAGCCGTTACAATCCCCCAAAACATATCAGGTTGTGCCATAAAGTTAATGGGTCTATCGAGAATACCTGAACCAACTAACAAGTTGTTAATGATTCCTTCTGGTGAAAGCATAGTGATGACAATATTGGCAACAATTACCCAAGATACAAAGTGAGGTAAATAGGATATTGTCTGTGTCCATTTCTTTAACGTTAAAAACCTAACTTCATTGAGGAGTAAAGCAAATGCAATAGCTGATAATGTACCGAACACCAGCCCAAAAATCCCCATCCCCAATGTATTCTCTAATGCTCGATAAAACATCGGTTCATTGAAGAGGTCTTTAAAATGCTTGAATCCTACCCATTCTTGCTCAAAAATACCTAATTGCGGCTTGTAATCTTGAAATGCCATCACCCAGCCTGCAACTGGAATATATTTAAAAATTAGTAACCAGATAACAAAAGGAAAGGACATTAAGAATAACGCCTTTTGTTTACTAAACTTTTTAAAGAAGCCTTTATTACCTGGGTCTGGTCCGCGCTTCTTTCCTTTATGTGAAGAAAAGCCTGGCTTCACTGGCGTTTGCAAAGGTGAGTGTGACTCAGGTAGATTCGGTTGTGCCTCTGCAGCATTGTTGATTCGACTCATTTTATCTCTCTCCTAACCTGTCAACCCTATATTGAAAGCGTTTTTTTAACTTATTATTATTATATTAGAAACCGCTTTCTCAAAAAACATAAGAAACAAGACATAAAAACAGGTAAAAATGAGAGGTGGAATTAAATACCTGTTATAGTAATAAGTTTGACTATGTCCAATGAGGAGGTTTTAAATTTAGCTAATCTCTTATCCTAGTCTTACTTGAAGCTTGAAATGAAGACTTACACACGGTTAGCACTGATAATATAGGGGAAAGGGGATACTTAGGAAAGATTGAAGAGTGTAAAATAAACGAAATCGTAAAATGATACCGTTCATCTGTAAAGTTTTGGCTTTTTCTACGTGTGAAAATTAATTTTTCTACTGTTTTGACCGATTACTTTTTCTTTTTTACCACTTTGACTTTATTCATTTTTTGTTCAATAATACTTGTCGTAATACTTAACTTTAGAAGGGAAGAGAAAATTGAAGCCAAGATTAAAACCACGTGAATTAGTCCTTTACGAATACCTCAAAAGACGTCGATCATTGTCAAAAGAAGAAATAAAAAAATACCGAAGACTAGACAGAGGTTATCAAGGCGAAGTTCTTTTTGACCAATACCTAGAACGATTATCAAGCAACTTCCTATTACTCAAAGACCTTTGGTTGTCCCATCACAACAGAGCCTTTCAACTGGATCACATCCTTCTTTTCCATAATACCTTGTACATATTTGAGATCAAAAATTACCCAGGTGAATTTTATTTTCAAAATGAACAGCTATATCTTGATTCTGGAGAAGAGATAGATAATCCTCTTATCCAATTAAGAAGAAGTAAATCATTGCTTCGTCAACTTCTTCAACAATTAGAATGGGATATACCAGTAGTGGCAGCAGTTGTTTTTATTAACCCCGAATGTTCCCTCTTTCAAACACCCAGAAATTCCAATATTATATTACCAACACAAATAAATCGATACCTACGTCAATTCGAAAATGAGGTGCCACTAAATCCAGCGATGCACCATGTAATGAATCATTTAGAATCGGTCCAACTTGAACATTCTCCTTATGAACAGTTGCCTACATACCATTACAATGATTTAAAAAAGGGAATCCCTTGTACATCATGTGATTTTTTTATAACCATAGTAGAAGGTAAAAAATGCAGATGTCAGAACTGCGGTCAATCAGAATTCGTCCAAACTGCTATAATTAGAAATGTTGAAGAATTTATGTTTTTGTTTCCAGATGAACGCGTGACAAGTGAGCAAATCTATGCTTGGTGTCGTCTACCGATTTCCCTTGAACGAATAAGATATCATTTAAAAAAGCACTTAAAATCAAAAGGAATAAAAAAAGGAACCTATTATATACAATGATGAAGCCTGTTCACCATTCTTTTTCCGTTGGCAAGTTAATTACCAGGAAAACTATTAATTATAACAGGGAGTTTTCCCTGTAAAAGTGAAGTAACAGGGAAATCTGCCAATTCAGAATAGGAGATTTCCCTATAAAAACATCGTTACCGGGAAATCTATCAAATAGAAGTAGAGGTTTTCCCGGTAATAAAGTGAGCGAGCATCATGATCCAGTTTGTACTGCCCACTCTATTGCTTGATGCAGTTTATCTTTTGCAATGGTGAAGTCAATTTCACTGCTGTTGTTCTTGATGATTGCATAATCTGTATCTGATATTGCATGAAATGCTATCGTGTTTTCAATTGATTGATTGTTCTCGTCTGTGATCAAATAGTTTATCATTACTTCCGGCTCATCTTTCACCGTTTCTCCCTTATAAGCTTGATCAAATGTTAGCCCTGCCAATTGTTTGTAATCATCGCGGAAGGTGTCGATGTCTAGCTCTTTCCCGTCATGGAATACAGTTGTTTCCACCTCTTCTTCTGCATTTTCCTCATGGTTCATTGAATATTGTATACTCTCCTCTGGTGTCTCAATCGTTAATTCATCGATTACTTCTAATGAAACGATATGGACAAAATGATCAATCATATCATAAGCCTTGTAACTGTATGGATCTAGTAATTCTGTAGGTACCTTATACACTTCTTCCTTACCATCAACTTGGACATAATACTGATTATTTGCAGCAGGATCACCGATGATCAGCTTTTCTTCTTCTTCCCCATTCGAAAATATAATCGAAAAGTCAGAATCCGCTAAGCCGTATTGGTCGTGGCCATCGACAGTTTCTACTTGTTCGATGCCATCTACACCAACTACCATCTCCTCTGCATTGGAAAAGGCAACACTATAAACATGTTGATAAGGCTCATGCATATACCAGCCACTAAGGTGTGCTAATGATTCTTTTTCTGAAAAAGGGGCCTCCTTATTCAACTTAATTACTTCTGTTCCATTGTCTATTTCGATTTCTGTAATATCTTGAGAAGAAATGGTTAAAATTTTATTATCCAATAATGCTAACCGTTGCAATGGAATCATTTCCACCGATGATCGGTCCACTAAATAAATCGTTTCTTTTTCTTTATGTTCAACATAATAGCGATCCCCTTGGTCATGCATTTGACCTATAGCAATTCTCTGCCTATCATCTTGCTGATCCATAAAGGAAACAACCACTTTCGGAAAATCTAGATTGACATTTTTCTTCTTGACTTCAACCGCTTCCCCTGTCATTTCTTCCATTGCTAATAGAAAGCTATCTATTTTATCCGTATCTTCTTGTTCCTCTGCGCCCTCAACTTGCCATCCTTGATCCGATTTCATTAAAGAAATATCCTCACTTGCCAACACATCAATGGCAGTTACTTGTTCAAAATCATCAATGAGCTGATCAGACTCTGCTTCTGTTTCTTTTTTGTCCTGATTTACTAAAACGAATAACAAGACAGTTAATGCGACAATACTGATGATCACATAAATTAAAATGCTAGTTTTCTTCATATTCCATCCCTCTTTGTGCCAATTGTTCTTCCATCAACTGAAGTGGCTTTCGCATATTAAACATGATAAAAAAAGCTGCTGCACTCATACAAAACCAAACGGTAATCCCAGGAGCAAAATAATAGATGATTCCCAGTGAGACCAAGGTAGAAATATGAAACAAGGTCGTCTTAAAATAACGGAAGACCGCATAAATCGATACAATAAACAAGTTCTTTAATTTCACTTCAAACCTTGTCAAAATTGGAAAAGCGTAAAGACAAACAAACAACGTAAAAATTAATAAAATTAGAAATACTGGAGATAGCACTGCCAGATAATGATTCGCATAATAAATATCTACTATTAAAATCGTCATAATCGTCAACTGAACGAGCCAGTATTTGGTTGCAATGCTGAAATTATTTTTGTAATAGCTCCAGAAATCTTTTGTCGGACTAAGGTCACGTTCGCGAATCATTTTTCCCATTGTTGCGTATAAGGCAGCCAAAGAAGGGCCTCCTGGTAATAACGCAATAAAAAAAAGGATGATATTTTGCACGGACATTTCAACAAACACAAAAGCTAGTAAAAACAGGAGATTAGCTAGCATAAAATGAATATTAGTTATGAGAAAGTAATAAAAATATTGAACACCTATATATAATGGCCTTTCTGTTACTGTTTGTGCCATCGACATCCCCCTTTAAGCGTGTTGTTTCCGCTGATTTTTTTGATACTCTTTTGGACTAACACCTGCATATCTTTTGAACTTCTTATAGAAATAATCATTATTGGAATAACCTACTTTTTCTGAAACTTCGTATACTTTCAGCTCCCTTTCGACTAAGAAATATTTTGCTTTTTCCATTCTGACTATATCGAGATACTGATGAAAATAATACCCTGTTTGCTTCTTGAATTTTTTTCCTAAATAAGAGCGGTTGTAACTGAACAAGTCAGCTATTACTTTTAAATTTAAATCCTTATAATAAAACTTCTCGACAAATTCAACGATTTTCTCAATTGTATTTTCTGAATTACAAGCAAATCCATTGATTTCAGAGGCTGCCTTGCTAAGTTGGTTCTTTAGTGAAGACAGCAGTTGTTGCAATGTCTGAGACGCACAAATAATATTGGCCATTTCTTCATTGGAAGGTATATGAATATCTTGGTTTGCTCGCGATAAAATCGTATAAATATCTTTGGTGATTTCAATTAATTCAGCAGTAATTCTTTGTGGCTGGTATTGTTTGGCTTGATAATATTTTTCCATTTCTTCAAAATATTTGTCTAATTTATTATCATCTTCAAATTCAATCGAACGACATACTTCTTCTACCCAGCCGTCTGGTAAACTAGTTTTCTCTGAAATCAGTTCTTGCTTAGATAAAACAGTTGTATTGCTATAACTGAAGTGTAAGTGTTGCAACTGCTTCAGTTGGTTGACCATGTCTGGTAATCTTTCAATGGTTGTTCCTTCTTCTATGAGCTGAAATTGATGTTGTTTAGCTGCCATTAACCGGCTCATTGATTGGAATAACCGTTTAATAGAGGCAACTTCACCATTTTTAAAAAGTAGATACATAACTTGATCGATCCAAATATATTTGAAGAGTTGATCCGACTCTATCTTTTGTTCCACCCAGTTTTTTTCTGGTCTTTCGATAAATGTGACACTTGCTATATGGAAAGTCTCATTTTGATACTGGTTCAACCTGTGATGTTTTTTTCTCCCTTGTAATAATTGCTTCCACTCTTCATTCTCTGTCATCGTCTCATATTCGTGTATTTGTGAATGCAATAGATACTCACTCTTGCATTTTTCTTTAAGCTGACGAATAAGTGGGATCAACTCCTCTTCATCAACTGGTTTCAGTAAATAGGATTCCATCCCAAGACGAATGGATTGCTGTGCATAAGAAAAATTGGAATAACCAGATAATACAACAAACTTACAGGGATAACCTTCATTCTTCGCTTGCTTTACCATATCTATTCCACTTAAGCCTGGCATCCGAATATCTACAAAAACAACATCGGGTTTTAACGTTCTTATTTTCTCTAAGCCGACTTTACCATTTTCCGCAGTACCTACCACTTGATAACCGTAGTCATTCCAATCAATAATGGAAGCAAGACCTTCTCTTATCAACGGTTCATCATCTATAAACAGAACTTTTAACATTCATCCTACCCCCTTCTCATGTTTAATTTTAGGTATTTTTAGGGTCATCGTTGTGCCCAAGCCTTCAATACTATCCATCTCAATACCATATTTTTCTCCGTAATAAAGCCTTAACCGTTGATGGACATTGTGCAAGCCAATTCGATTACCATCTGAATAGTATTCTTCATCGTTCAATCGTTCTCTTATTTCACTGAGACTTTCTTTCGGAATGCCAACACCATTATCTTTTACTTCTACTTGGATATATTTATCCTCTTCTTCCATCGTTATCTTAATAAACCCTTGCTCTTCTTTTGGCTCAAGCCCGTGAATAATAGCATTCTCTACAATAGGCTGAATCAATAACGGGAAAATATAATAGTCTTCTACTGCATCTTCCACTTCTAATTGATAACTAAATTTCTCACCGAAACGCAATGTTTGAATTTCTAAATAATGATGCATAAGAACTATTTCGTCAGTAATCGGAACAGGACGATCCGTTCTTTCTAATGCAGAACGCATCATTTTGCTTAACATTTTTACAATTTTTGCGACTTCTGGGTCCTTGTTTAAAATTGCCTTCATTCGGATCATTTCTAACGTATTGTAAAGAAAGTGTGGATTAATCTGACTAGCTAGCATTTTAAAATCCATTTCCTTTTGCTTGCGTTTCCAAGTTTCTTCCTTAATTTTATGAATATAGACTTCATCAATGATTTTCTGGACACTTTGGGAAGTTGTTGCTAAGTCGTGGTAAACCTCACTAATTTCATCGTGTCCATTTATCTGTTGGTTAACCTGAAAATTACCTTTTGCTACTTGATACATCGTTTGCCTCAATTGCTGAATCCGCTTATGAAAACTTCTGATAAAAATACCGATTAACAGAATCGATACCGATAACGCGCCAATGATCACCAAAAGTCCTCGTGTATAAATAGCATTTGGTTCCTTCATCACTTCTTCAACTGGAATAACGGACGAGACTTGAAAACTATTATCCAGCGATTTATCAGGTCGAAAGTCGTGCTGGTTTATTTTGACATGCTCCCCTTCAAACTCTGTATCCATCACATCATTTCCGGATGCACTAGATTCTTGATTGAAAAAAGTAGCTTTGTTGCCAATATATTCACGCTCTGTACTATATACGATCGTTTCTCGATCTAAAGTGATATAGGCTTGATATGGCTCTCCTTCCACTACTGATTTCAGCATATCCGGTGAAACGTAAATAGCTAATACTCCTAATAAATCATTACTTTGACCGTATACTGCTCTTGTTAACGCTAATAATTCCTGACCAGTCCAATAATCCTCCATATAAACCCATGATAAACGTCCACTTTTTTCAACTGCTTCCTTGTACCAATCCTCTTGTTTTACGATGGAATCCGCATAAATAAAGTGTGAATCCGTTATCATATCTTTGTTCATAAAAAATTGAATAGTTTCAATTTCATCGTAGTATTTCAGAAAATCGTCGAACACCGGATAACGGTTATAGGCATTGTAAATTTCTAATGTCGATTCATAGTCATTTTCTAACAACTCTTTCATATTCTGATTGATGTAAACCATATCTGCAATACTAATAACACGATTAAAGATCGTTTGTAATCGTAATTCGAGCTTATCTACATTCGATTCGGCTTCACTTAGTGAATGATTTAATACAATATCTCTCGTACTATCATTCAAATACGCACCGACCAAAAGAACAGGTATCGCTGTGACAATCAGGTAAATGCCTAACAATTTATGCTTTACTTTTAAATAGTCAAATAAAGACATGATTTTTTTCTTTAGGAACATTTGTGATCCCTCCTGTCACAGCTTCTTTTTACTTATTAGCTAGCTTTTTTTGATTCGTTTCATCACCTGTTTACAAATTTATCTGAAATGAAACTGGTTTATTTCGCTGTAGCATGATAGTTTGCTGATTTAGCTCCACTTCTGGATAAAGCGGCAAATACATTTTTATCTCCTGATCGATTTTGCTGACGATTTGTAGCTCTACGTGTTTTGTCTCTAAATTCCAAGTCAATTTATTCACTATCATTTGATTTGGCAGGTGAACTCCTTTCATTTCTCCTTTTGCAATCGAAGCCGGAAGGGCACCTAATAAGGTTAATCTGCCATTGCTGAAATCAACTAACATCTCATGAACGACTTGTGGTAATGCTCCGTTTCCATCAACATTGAAGATTTGCTGTTCATTATAATGTGACATCATTAATGACGAATAGAAACAATGATGATCAATCAACAGACGGAAAATATCATCCAATAATTCCGGCATATGAAATTGAGTAGCACACAAGGCGGAATGCATTCGACCATGGGTAGAGGAGGTGTCTCCCTCTTCATTTAACAACCATGCTTCCAAGCGCTTATTAAATGCGGTTCTGGCAGCTTGCCACATTTCTGGATTTGTCTCATCATTAAATTCCCTGCTTTGAAAAACAGGATAAAGGTGAGAAAAATGACGGTGGTTATAATTTTCACCTTTTTCTGGTGTTAACCATTCTTTCAATGCACCCTCTTCGTTTACCTGATAAGTAGGTAGTTTATTTTTCATTTCTTGACATTTCTTTATCTTTTCTGCTGGATAACCTAAAATTTGATAAGCTTCACTTAAGTTTGTTAATACTTCTTTCGCGACCGCTATATCTTGTGTTGCATTATCCGCTGCTCCATTTTCTGCAGAATAAGAAGGGGTAAAGCGATAAGTTCCATCCGGATCTTCAACAAGAAAATCTTCATAAAACAAGACAATCTCTTCTAAAAAAGGTAACGCCTCATTTTGCAAAAACAGTTTATCTCCTGTAAAGCGATAAAATTGATAATACCAATGTGCTAACCATCCTGCACCACACGTCCATAAATGTAAAGGCCATTCTTGATTCCAGTGAACATGTTTACCACTGTTACTGGCGTGAATCGCTGCCATAACACCTCTGGCACCATAATACTTTTGGGCATTTTCACGAAAACCTGGCATTAACTCTTTTATTAAGCGGAAATATCCTTCCAATCCTTCTAATAGATTACTAGAAAGTGCCGCGGCAATTGATAATTCTACATTGGTATCAAAAGTAAAATCACCACTCCATGCCGGTTCAAACGTCCCAGTCCAAATCCCTTGTAGATTGGGAGTGAGCTCACCAGCACTACAAATATACATATATCGACCGGCATCGTACATTTTTTCTAATAAAACAGGCGTGATCTGCCCTCGTTCTTTTGCCTTCTTTACTAATGACCAGATCGATTGTTGTCGTTCCTCGTCTCTAGCTAACTTCAACTCCACGCGTTGAAACATTTCCTTATGAATAGCTGCATGTTTAGTAAAAAGACGAGAATATTCATTAGATAAGTTTATTTTGTTTCGAATTATACTACGCTTCGACTTATGCCCGTAAGGTAAAATTTCCATACGAATAAGTACCGGATTCGCACTATTCAATTCAAATCCGATCTCATTAGCTAGTGGTTTGATCCCTTCAGCTTCTACTTCAATCATTACATCATATCCACCATCACTATAACGATAGTCAAAATGCGAATGGATTATTTTCTGGTCGACCTGACTTATTTGGCTCATTTTAGGATGTTGGTAATCTTCTAGCTTTATTTTGTAACTGCCGGGACTTAGAGAATGAATAATTTGATTGCAGTCCTGTGATACAAATGTTTTTCTATAGTAGCTTTTCTCTTTTACTTTATAGGAGACTACTAACTCCCCTGTCTCGTAATTAATACTCCGCTTATAATCTGAATAGTTTTGATGATCTGTTTCCACATGTAAATGAAAACCTGGATGCGATGGGTCACTCATCGTTAACCCTTGGTAACCTAGTTCTGTCGCCTTCTGATAATAATAGGATATCGCTTGTTGATATCCATTTTCGCGAATAATCGCTCGCATTTCTTCTAAATACGGGGCCATATCTGGTAAATCATAGCTGTTACCTTGTGGTAAATAAAGTCGACAATGGTTGCCGATAATAGTATCTTGAACAGGGTCACCGAATACCATTACTCCATGACTGCCATTCCCACTTACTAAAGCATCCTCCCATCTGGAGGCAGGTTGATCAGTCCAGATACCTCGTTTAGGTAATTGATGTAGCAATGTACTCATCCTTCCACTAATTGTACTGATTGAATCGATAAATGATCGATTTCGAGTATCATAGTGATTGGATCACTATGCGCCAAATCTAGCTCGATTATTTCATCTGTCCATTGATTGCTATCGATACTTTTCACAGCAACCGGTGACGCTTCTCGGTCATTGAAGAAAACATGAATCTGACCTGCCGCACCTTTCACTCTTACTTTCAATTTTGCATTTGGTTTAGATTGAACATTCTGAAACAGAATCCATCCTTGTTGTTCAGCTGTAACACAAGGTTTTTCCATTTCTCCTTTTGTTAACGTAATATTTTCATAATCATCATAGTTTTCTGCTGGTGTTGTTTCTGCCAGTGAGCGTTCTGTGATCACTTCACCTTCAACTGCTATCGGATCAGAAGTGAAAACAAATTGTTCACTTGATTGACCAATAAGGAAACGAACGGTACCTTGTTCAAGGACAAACTGATTCGTTCGGACATCAAATACTTGCAATTGATCTGAATCGATAGATAATGTGACACGTCTTTCTTCATCTGGTACCAACAAGACTTTTTCAAACGCAACCAATTGTTTATTAGCTTTCGAATAGTAGCCTTCCGTTATCGTTGCATACACTTGCACAACTTCTGCTTGCGTAAAATTGCTTTCATTTTTCAATGTTAATGAGATGGACAACTCTTCATTTTTTGCTATTTTCAATTTATCAACCGTGATATCTTGATATGTGACGGTCCCGTAACTTAACCCGTGACCAAATGGATACAAAATATTCGAGTCAGCATATTGATAAGTGCGCTTTCCTTTACGAATATCATAATCTGTAATATCTGGTAGTTGGTCCGCACTTCTGTACCATGTCATGCTAAGTTTTCCTGAAGGATTGTTTTCTCCGAAGATCGTTGCAGCTAAACTATTGCCAAGTTCTTGCGAGCCATGTGAGCTATAAAGAATTGCCGGAATGTTATCTTGTTCCCAATTGATCGCAAATGGATAACTAGCCGTTACGACTAATATCATATTGGGGTTCGCCTGATAAACAGCCTGAACTAGCCGTTGCTGGTAGTCTGCCAGTTTAATATCCTCTCTGTCTTCTGTTTCTTTACCATTTATCATGGGGTGATTACCTACATAGACAATGGCAACATCACTTTCCTTCGCTTGATCCGCAGCTTTTTGTATACCATTTTCAATGATCTTTTTCTTAAAAAGTGTATGCTCTGTTTCGTTCACTACTACGTTGCCTTCTGCTATTGTTAACGGGTAACCGTTCCAACTGCTAAGTGAATACAAGTCCTGTCCATTTGTTTGAACACTTATTTTTTCACGATTAAACCAGTCAAAAACCTCATCTTTTGTAGCTGAAAAAGTACTAGCTTTATCAGTTTGGGTTAGGTAACGATTTGTTTTCACACTTTTAAAGACATGCCAACCATTTCCCCAGTCTTCATCCACTAATACCGCAGATTCTTCATCATATCCCATAACGACCCATTGATTTTCTTCATTCAATCCAACATGATTGCTCGATTCATTCGGTTGCCAGATTATACGATCAAAACCATCATGATAAGTGATATCGACATCTGAAAGGTAATTTTCGATACCTGCTAATGGTGTTACTTTATAGGGTGGGTAACCTGTATACCAATCTCGAAAAACATCATTAGCTGTTGGACCAATAACAGCAAGTTTTTTCAATTTATTTTTTTGTAAAGGTAAAAACTGTTGATCATTTTTTAATAATACGATCGATTCATCAGTTGCTTTACGAGCAAGTTTACCGTGTTCCTTACTACACATCACATCTAAGGGTATATTGTGATATGGATTTTGACTTGGATCATGATCAAAGTGCCCTAAGCGAAAGCGTACACGTAACATTCGACGAATAGCTCGATCAATATCATCAGGTTGGATCAATTCTCTGTCGAGTGCGTTCCTTGCTGCTTCCTCGACAATCTCCTTGCGATCTACGAAACAATCAATTCCTTTGATCAATGCATCTGCTAATGCCTCTTCAAATGTGTGATAATATTGATATTCATCTACATTTAACGTCAATGCGCCACCATCACTGACAATAAACCCATCCATATTCCACTCATCTCGGACAATCTCTTCGATTTCATGTATTTGCATACAAGGAATACCATTGACACCATTATAGGCGGTCATCATAGATAAAGCTTTTGCTTCTTTAAACGCTGGTTCAAACGCTTTCAAATAATATTCTTTTCGATTACGTAGATCAATACTGTTTGATGTATCTTCTCGTCCTTTTTCATTATTATTCCCGTAAAAATGTTTCGGTGCTGCGACAAGTTTCACATAAAAAGGGTCGTCACCTTGCATCCCTTTAATTAGTTCTTTGGACAATTGTCCTGTTAAATAAGGATCTTCTCCATAGGCTTCTTCTGTTCGTCCCCAACGAGGATCGCGTTCCATATCAATCGTAGGCGCCCATAACGTCAGACCCGTTTTTTCGTTCTGAAGTTGATAGAAAACTCTTGCTTCATCTCCTATCGCGCTTCCTACTTGATGCATTAAGGCTTTGTTCCACGTACTGGATAGTCCGATAGGCTGTGGAAATACTGTCGCTTTGCCTCCTTCACGATCAACTACTCCATGTGCTGCTTCACCGCCTACTGCATATTCTTTGATTCCTAATCTCGGTATCGCACTTTGACTCGTACTTAACAGCGATATTTTTTCCTCCAACGTTAGCGCTTCCATTAATGTTGTTAATCGTTGTTCTAATGATAAAGATGGTGATTGAATCTTTTCTATTAAACTCAAAATCTCACACCTTCCACTAAATTTTTAAAGAAATCGGTTTCCTTTTTAGCTGATAAAACTTACTGTCATTATAAATAAATTAATTTAAAAAAGCAATGACAATTAGAATGGAAGTTTTAACTTATCTTAGATTATGTAAAATCGACTTGCTGTTGGTATGAATGTAACTGGAACATCCGGAAAGGTATGTTGTAATTGGTTAGCTAACCTCTTCATGCCAGGATCTTCACTTTCTGCATGACCTAGTTGAATCAATCCTTTGGAAGCACCTTGCTGGATTGCATCCCAAACAAATTCGGGTGTTTCCCACTCCGGTCCTTCTCCGTAAATAACAAGGTCGACCTTATCTAACAATGGTATTGTATTTACCCCGTTTCCCCGGTAGCCTACGAGCACAGCTATCTTTTCACATTTTATATATGGATTACCTACAAACCGTATATTTTCAATCCCCAACTTCTCTTTAAGATAAGAAGCAATCTGTACAGGTGTTTTATTGGGTATATGTAGAATACTATGGGATGGTGCGTTTTCGTATACATATTGCTGCCAATCAAGGGACTCAATTAAGCCTTGTGTAATCCCATCCGGATCAGAGCGATGAATCGCATCATGATTACGATAAATGGCAAGGTTAGTCTCTTCAATGATTGTTTTCTTTTGTTCGATTAGACTCATATTTTTTTCTAACAAATGGTTGGAATGGTGTTGATAAAATAAGCCTTCATGTGTAATCAACAAATTGGCGTTTAGATCAACTGCTTTTCGAATTACATCTAAACTAGCCATAAAGCTGACTACTATCCCTGTTACTTGATCTTCCTTATTTCCATATTTCAACCCATCCACTGTTGATGAATCAAGGCTAATCCCCTTCTCAATCTGCTCCATAACATCTTGAATAGTAACCATCATCTCAACTCCTTTTTTTGGCCTTATAGTTTGAACCAAAAGGATCAACTATCAACTTTCAAATTATACAGACTCATAAATAAGAAAAGCGTAGAGCGCCCGTTTAGAAACGTAGCGACTGGAACGAATTAACTGAAATAAAGGAATCACGGTGAGTTCACGAGCCGATGATGACTTATCGTAGGGCAATTCGTGAAGTCGCCTAGTTTCTGGGCGCTCGGAGCTAGACATCTGCGCAAAATTTATACTTTCCTATATTAAAAGTATAAACCCGTTCCATCATAATTGAAACGGGTTCATACCAATATAACTAACTATTTTTAAGTTCGGTTGGACATTATTTTCTTCAACACTTCCTTTGGCTGTTGGTTTTCATCAAATAAGAATGGCCAGTTTTTCCGTCCTTTTACGGGAAAATCGTTCAGCCATGTATAATCATCTGCCACTCCCCAGAACGTTACAGCTCCGATATGCTTCTTATATTCTTTAAAAACCTCAAAGAATTGTAAATATCTCTCCATTTGCAAGGCTTTCATTTCCTCTGTTGGCTCGGTTAAATCTGTCCGCTTATCATCGAAAGCAAACATCGATACATCCATCTCGGTAATTTGTACTTCTATACCTAAAGATGCATACTTTTCAATCGCTTTACGGATATTGTCCAGGGACGGATCGTAAATATTCCAGTGAGCTTGCATGCCGACTCCATGAACTGGTACGCCTTTATCCTTTAATTGTCTGATTAATTGATAGATTTTATCTCGTTTGCCCGGATTTGATTCATTGTAGTCATTATAAAGTAACGTTGCATTCGGATCTGCTAGATGTGTATATTCAAATGCTTTTTCAATAAATGACTCTCCAAGCACCTGAAACCATTTGGAGTCACGATAAAATTTGTCCGCTTCATCGGCAATTACTTCATTGACAACATCCCAGCTATAAATCTTGCCCTTATACCTGCCAACAACCGTATCAATATGATCTTTCATTCTTTTTAATAAGGTTTCGGGATCTACAAGTCTGCCGCTTTGTTCAAAAATCCAATCACTTGTTTGATTATGCCATATTAACGTGTGACCTCTCATTGCTTTTTGGTGTTTTTCTGCAAATGCTACGATTTTATCACTGATTTCAAATGTATATTCATTTTCATTCGGATGAACACTCTCAAACTTCATTTCATTTTCTGCTGTTAAACTATTAAAATGTTTTTTTATTACTTCTTCTGATGAATACATGGTCCGTTGGTTAATCGCTGCTCCCATTTTGAAATCTTTCTCAAAATGCTGATAAAGACTAGTTAGTTGTTTTGTCATTAGCGTCACTCCTATATTTCTATTTTACTGCTCCAAGAGTCATCCCTTTAACAAAGTATCGTTGCAAGAATGGATAAACCATAATTATTGGTACACTTGCAACAATCGTCATCGTCGCCTGAATCGATTTCGGTGTTACCATATTGGAGTTGCCGTCAGCTGAGTTAGCAAAGGCAGATGCCATATCACCACTAGAGGTTGTACTAGAATTTTGAAGTATTTTCATTAACTCATATTGTAGTGTAGTAAGATGTTCTTGACTTGAATTATATAAGAACACATCAAACCACTGATTCCATTGAAATACTGCAACAAATAGTGCAACCGTTGCTAATACCGGCAATGATAATGGTAAAACAATCTGAAAGAAAATTCGAAAGTCACCTGCACCATCAATTCTTGCTGATTCAAAAATACTGTTCGGCAAACCTTCAATAAAAGATCGCATAATAATTAAGTTAAAGGCACTGATTAATGTTGGTAAAATGTACACCCAAAAAGATCCGATTAATTGTAAATCTCTCATTAATAGGAATGTTGGAATTAACCCACCGTTAAAATACATCGTCATTATAAAAATAATCGTCACTGACTTTTTAAAGATAAAATTTGGTTGAGCAATAGCGTAAGCCACCATAGCGGTACAAAATAATCCGACACCTGCTCCGACAAGGGTTCTTAATACAGAGATAAAGATAGCCTGATAGATAGCAGCCTTCTCAAATACGTGCTCATAGTTATGCCATGTAAATTCTCTTGGCCATAAGTAGATGCCGCCACGAACAGAATCTGTCGCATCATTTAAAGAAATCGCAATTTGATTTAAAAATGGATATAACATTAATATACAAAGAATTATCATAAAAATAATGTTTGATGTATCAAAAATGATATCTTCTTTTGTTCTCATAAAACTTGCTTTTTTTCGTTTAAACATGGATAGTCCCCCCTTAATAAAGTCCGCCTTGACCCATTTTCTTCGATAATGAATTGGCTGCTATTAGGAATATAAAGCTGATAACAGTTTTGAACATACCTGCTGCAGTCGCTAATGAAAAGTTAAACATCGATATACCATATTTAATAACAAATACATCGATATTTTCTGAGTATTCAACGTTTTGACCATTTCCTAGTAAGTATTGTGGTTCAAAACCAGCCTCTAAAATATAACCAATATTCATAATAAGAAGAACGATGATAACAGACTTCATCCCAGGAATAGTAATATGCAAGATTCGCTGAATCCGGGAAGCTCCATCAATTTTCGCTGCTTCATATTGCTCCTGATCGATCATAGAAATCGCAGCCAAATAGATAATCGCGTTCCATCCAACATTTTTCCACGTTTCCGCAGCACCTAAAATCCCCCAGAAGTATTCACCTACACCTAACCAAAGAATTTCTTTGTCAATTAATCCTAATCCCATTAGCACCTCGTTAACGATACCTTCAATAGATAGCACAGAAGAAACTAACGCTGCAGCCACTACCCAGGATAAAAAGTGTGGCAGATAACTAATCGTTTGAACTACTCGTTTAAATTTCATATTAGATAATTCATTAATTAATACCGCTAGTGTGATTGCTGTAATAAATCCTAATACAAGATTGATTAAACTTTGTGCTAATGTATTTCGTAATACACCAAGAAAACGATCATCCGTGAATAAAAACAGGAAATGTTTAAACCCTACCCATTCCTGATCAGTAAAACTTAATGCTGGTTTATAATCTTGAAAGGCCATGGTCCAGCCCCATACCGGTAAATATTTAAAGATAAACACCCAAATAACAAAAGGTACAGTCATCCAAAGAAGTGCCTGTTGTTGTTTGCATTTCTTTAGAAAGCCTTTCAGACCTTTATCATCATCTGCTTGTGTCATTGTTTTTGTTTTAATACTTGATTCTGATTGCATTGATAGTCCCCCTTTTCTTACTTTTAAAATTTTCTTTATGTTTTCGGACCATCAGGCAAACGTAATCGTTCGCCTAATGAACAATCGTTGCATAAGATTGCTTCATTCTTATCTGAATGGTCCGAAAACAACAAAGAATCTTGGCTGTTTGAAAAACTTAGCTAAGTAGTAAAAAGCGGAAGGCTGATAAAAGAAGTCAGCCTCCCTCTTCAACTTTTTAACTACTTACTCTGCACTACCTTCAACAAGTGCTGCTTTGTTTTGTACAAAATTTGTAATTACTTCTTCATAAGCTTCATATGGAAGGCTAGAAAACTCATTTGTATAAGCTTCCCACTGTGAATCGAATTCGCTTGGATTCGCGAAGATAATCTCTGGGAACTTACGTTTCATTAAATCGTCTAACTGTTGTTCATAAAGCTGTGCTTCTGATCCTGTTTCAATTGGTGCATCATATGCAGGATACCAAGGTCGTTCATCTGGTTCTGAAAATGCTCCTGTAAATGTGTCAATTTCATACGCTTCCAAAAACTCTTTATCGCCTTCATCATACATTAAGCTAGCAACTGCCTCTTGTTTTGGAGGTTCAACTGCATTTCCGTCCTCATACTCACCATTCATACGCGGCCAGCCCCATTCGAAATATGAGAAGCCAAATTCATCACGGAATTCAGTTTTGGATGTTTCATCTATTTGTTCTTCCGTACGATAATAATGTCCATCATCATCGACCTCATAAGTTTCCCCTTCAATACCCCATGTAATTAATTTTTGTGTTTCTTCCTTAGCAATATGATCAAGGTATTTTATAATACGGATTTGATCCTCTTCAGGCGTACCGACTGTAATACCCATACCAGGTGAAGCAGTAAAACCGATTGGATCAAGATATTGGTCTTTCGTGTCTTCATCAAAAACTACCGGAAAGCCCATATAATCGTTATATGGATCATCATCTTCTTCTAATGTGTTTAATGCTTGAGCTGCTTGCCAACGATAGTCGAAGAAGCCAACCACTCTACCTGAAGTGATTTTTGCTAGATACTCATCATAGTTTTGAGTAAAGGCTTCTTGATCAAATAAACCTTTGTCATTCACTTCGTTTAATTTCTGCAACCAGCGTTTTGTAATGTCTTTATCGTTGTAAACTTCCGCTTCACGCGTTTCCATATCAATTAAAGCTCCACCATCATTTGGATACCCTGCCAAATGCATAGGTTGGTTGGATAGTGCGAAAAACCTCCAGTCATGTGTTAACGCAGTAAATCCAATTGTATCTGCACCGTCAATTTGAGGATTTTCACTAGCGTACTCTTCAATAATATTGAAATAATCATCTAGCGTTTTGGGTTCTGGATATCCCAGTTCTTTAAGTACATCACGTTTTATCCACCAAGCTCCTTGATTCAAGTTTGCTGGTTTTCGGTAACCATGTGGTGCACCAGAAGAAATAACATATATATTCCCATCATCACGTTTCATCAATTCCCAATAAGGCTCATACATTTTATATAAGTTCGGTGCATGTTCTTTAATCAAGTCATTCAATGGAACAAAACCACCTGCATCAATCACTGCATCTGTTGACTGTTCTGCATTTAATAATGTTGGATATTCACCACTTGCAATCATCGTTCCAATCTTTTGGTTTACATCCCCAACAATGTGCTCAATGTCAAAATTCACACCTGTTTCTTCTTCAAACATCTTTCCTAGCGTTGTCTCAGCTGTATTGATATCTTCTCCTGGACCAGATGCATCAAAGAAATCATACGTGTAAATCTCTCCATCATCTTCACTATCACTTTCTTCATTACTTGACTCTTCAGAGCTGTCATCGCCACTATCAGTAGAGCCTGTTTCCTCACTATCATCGCTACACGCTGCTAATAGTAACAATAGTGCGGCAAGTAAACTTAGTAGCCATGTATTCTTTTTCCAACCCATAAACTAATTCCCCTTTCCTTTTTTAAAGTTTCTTTTTTGTAAGCACTTTCATTGTAACGTGTAACGTTTTGGTTTGTTACCCATCAAAGTTTAGTTGAAACTTTGAAAAATAAACTTTAATAATCTATAGTTCATATAGTTTTGGTAACTTTAACCAAAAGAAAGAGACTACCCATAAGATTAGCTCGCTACTTCGTAACGGGAATAGTCTCGTTTCCACGGACAACACTTGCTCCGTCTTGATAATTCCTACTAAACCTTACTGGACAGTCCCTAGTGTTTGAACATTAACAGGTATTTTAAGATAAACGGTTGTACCCTGACCTTGTGCTGTTTCAATCTTTAATTCAAAATCATCTTGATAATACATTTTTAACCGCTGATAAACATTCCTTATACCGATACTCTCCCCTGTAATTTCATTTTCTTTAAAGGAATCAACAATCTCATTGTACATACCTTGTTCCATACCAATCCCATTATCTTCTACCATACAAATAAGATGGTTATTATCCATTTCAATTTTCATATTGATCTTGCCGGTTGTTTTTAATGGTTCAATCCCATGAATACTGGCATTTTCGATAAAAGGGATAATCGTCATATTTGGTATTAAGACATGTTCCGCCACTTCCGATAGTTGTATACTATATTGCATCTTGTCAGCAAAACGATATTTTTGTATTTCTAAAAAGGCTTGGATTAATTGCACTTCTTCTTTCGCCGTTACAAAGTCTTTATCCCATGTAATCGAGTTTCTTAACAGTTGTGCCATATTACGAATGATTTCAGCCGTCTCATCCTCTTTTTTCAATAAACTTCTCATTCTGATCGTTTCCAGTACGTTAAATAAAAAGTGGGGATTAATTTGACTTTGTAATGCTTTTAATTGCGTTTCTTTGTTTTGTATTTGTAAATCTTTTTTCTGAATCCGTGCAATGTAAACATCATTGATCAAATCTTTAATCTTCTTAGACATTCGATTAAATTCAGTTGTTAATACACCTATCTCATCTTTATAAGGTTTTCCAGGTATTAGTTCGAAATTTTGATTTTTGACTTGTCTCATTTTCTTCACGATCGTGTTTAGGCGAAAATGAATATTACCAGCAATATAAACGATAAATAAGGTCGGGATCACAAAATTCCATAACGCTAAATATAAAATAGACGGAATCGACTTTCTTACTTCTGCTAACAATTGATCTTCCGGCATGACACCTACAACTTTCCAATCATCTATATATTGTACCGGATAGGATTCTTCTAATACAGTAGCATGGTTAGGAATCGAAATAGTATCAAAAGCAATATACTCAGACTGCCACGGAACAGATTCATTCGTGGTATATTCGATGTTATTTTCCTCATTTAACAAATAAATATCTCCCTCAAATGTTTCATTTGCGAACAGTTGATGAATAAACCGATCATTTAAATTAATCATAATAACCTTTTCGTGTGATGAAGTATCACTTGAGTCTAAAGCTCTTACGACTACAAATTGGCTTAAATCACCATTTTCTGCAGCACTCCTTGTTACAACTGGGTATTTTTTTCTCGTTTCAAGTGTTGATTGATACCAATGTGACTCCTTTACTAAGTCATCAATCGCAAATACTCCACCTGCTGTAATGACTGTCGGGTTGTCTGTATATAAATAAATGGAACGAATCGAAGAATATACTGGTGTATATTTATTAATGTCACGAAAATTATTATTATATGCTAAGATAAAATCTACTGGTGACTCATACGTAGTATCCAATAATTGATAGACAAACGCATCAGCATAAAGAACGGATGCTATTCCGACAGCATCCTCAACTCCTTGTTTAAAACTGTTTGCCACTTGCCGTAACGCCAGTTCATTATCATGTATTTTTTGGGTACGGACATTTTCAGATGTCACATTATAGAAGATAACATTCGTGAGTACAATCGGTAAAAATACGGAAAACATATAGATTAATAATAATTTATTGCGAATGCGAATATCATTTAAGTGAATTTTTTTCATAGGAACCCTTCTAGCTGATTCGATCCATTAATTTTTTTCGATATTGTGAAGGAGTGGTTCCAACAATCTTTTCAAATTGGGTAACAAAATAATCCGGATTATTAAATCCAACATTTTCTGCCACTTCATACACTTTTAAATCGGTCGTTCGTAAGAGTTTCTTAGCTTCATCCATTCTTACCGTTAAGATGTAATCCTTAAAATAAACACCATAAGTTTTTTTAAACAATTGCCCCATGTATACCGGATTCATAAAAAATTTGTTCGCAATCGATTTTAGTGTTATCGGTTGATCGTAATGCGTATGGATGTATTTCTTGATTTGATAAATCGTTCCTTTCACATTGTTTTGATTTAATTTAGCCAGAATGTTGGCTGCATCTTTGATAAAATCTCCCCATAAAACTTGTAATTGCTGAAGACTTAAAGAATATTGATCCCACTCTAACATTTCTTTTAAATTGGCGATTTCCTGTTCATTTCCATCTGATTCTTTTATCGATTTAAGAATTTTATGATTGAGACGATTGACCATGGTTCGCCAAGCATCTTTAGCAAACTTCATTTCTTTGCAAGCTTGTAACATTTTATTTAATTGTTTGTCGATCTTTTCATGATTGTTTTCTTCTACACATTCCATCATTTTGTCATAGTAGACCTGATCCAGATCGATGAAAAAAACATCTTTTTCAGCAATCATAGCAGCAGTAATAATCGGCTTATCAACTAAATATTTGAATTGCACACACTTTTTGGCTGTCTTATACGAAGTAGTTAAGTCCTCGACTTTCTGGACTGTTTCACCACAATAAATATGCATATCTAAATCTGCATGTCGATACCACTCATCGAGAAATTGATCTAGCGTTTGATTATTCGCAGACAAAAATTTGTTATTGATTACTAAGCCAAAACAATTGATATTATCTTCAAAACAGATAAAATGATTTTGTGCTTCCATCGAAAGCAATACATTTTCTAATTGTTCAAAGCTTTCCTGATAATCGATATTTAATCCGTTTAACTCGACTTTTATAAATGTATACGCCGTCTCTTCTAAGAAAGGATGCTGCCATTCATTTGATAGATTACATTCTTTGTCACATAAAAGGAACTTTTTCAATTCTGATACCGTTTCCATTTTATCTTCCAATTGTTTGGTTTCATACTCAACTTCGATCGAATTAGCTATTTTCTTTAATGTTTGATGAATTTCATCTTGATCAACAGGTTTCAAAATAAAATCTTTTACTCCATAACGAAGTGCGCGCTGTGCATATTTAAAATCGTTATACCCACTAATAACAATAAAATAAGGAGATTGGAATAACATTTCTTTCGCATGTTTAATTAAATCTAAACCATCTAAGACAGGCATTCTGATATCGGTTAACACAAGGTCTGGCTGAAGTTCTTTTATTTCCGCCAATGCATCTTCTCCATTTCCTGCTTCCCCGCAGACTGTAAAGCCATATGATTCCCAATCTATCAATGTTTTGATTCCTTTACGAACAAAGACATCATCATCAACCAAATAGACTTTATGCATGCTTCTTCTCCCCTTTCACATATTTTTTCTCTAATAAGCTTTGCTGCCTGTTTTCAAAGCTTTCAAAGGCAAATATCGCTGCCCGAGTGACAATATAAAAAGTGAAGCTAACACCAACTACAGGGAGTAGACCAGGAATAAACCTCCATATATATTGCAGTAAAAATAAAGCAATAAACATTGCTATCGTAACCAATGGACTGAATAATCCTAATACAATCGCATGCTTAAATGTTTGCCGTATCGATAAGTCGAAATGTGAAAAGGTTGGAAATATGTACAATATCGTAATCGTGTAAATAATCCCAATGACGATAAATAAGACTAGAAATAATGATTGAAAGGTTGAAGTATGTTGCATAATCCACTGAAAATCAACAAATAAAATATAGCCAATGATCGTCAATAGATAGCCAATTATGTTTGACTGGATAAATGTGTGCTTATAAGCTTTAAAAAACGTTTTGTTAAAAGCAATACCATCCTTTCGTACACACCACTCCCTAATGGTAGTCACTAAAGCCGCTGTTGCTGGAAATATACCAAGAACAATCAAGCCAACAAGTGACATCATTACCCACAACAAATTTAAATACATGATCCACATCAACCATTCCAAAAAACGATAAAATCCGTTGGAATTCACTGTTTTTGCCATGATGATTCCTCCTCTCTTGAAAACGCTTTAAAAATCAAAGAAAAAAATATACTTTGTTCATTCGATAGACATACTTATTATAGTATAATATGAGTCAAAAGAAAAGTGGGTTTTCGATTTATCGTGATTATTTTGCCCACGAAATCTCCACTAATCTATTTTATTGTATAAGTATCCCATGCAGAACAGCAGAAGGAGGAGTTTGATGAGTTACACAGCTACATTTACAAACAGAAACTATCGGAACGTATGGAAAGAATATGGGTATGACGAGGAGCTAATCAATCGTAAAGTAGAGAATACATGGAAACTCTTATTTGATTCCTCACACCCGGAAACACAAATCTATTTTCCTGTCGGTGATGACCTAGGTTATATGCTTGATACCGGAAATGACGACGTTCGGACAGAAGGTATGTCCTATGGAATGATGATGGCAGTCCAAATGGATGATCAAGATATTTTCGATCGGCTATGGAAGTGGTCCATGACTTATATGTATATGGAAGAAGGAGAAAATGCTGGCTACTTTGCCTGGTCATGTGCACCAGATGGTTCAAAGAATGCTTATGGCCCTGCCCCAGACGGTGAAGAATATTTTGCATTAGCACTGTTTTTCGCTTCCCATCGATGGGGTGACGGAACTGGAATCTATCAATATAGTAAGCATGCAAAGGATTTATTACATCGTTGTATTCATAAAGGAGAAAATAATGATGGCTATCCCATGTGGAATCCAGAGAACAAACTGATAAAGTTTGTTCCTAGCGTAGAATTTTCTGATCCCTCTTATCACTTACCACATTTTTATGAATTGTTTGCCCTATGGAGTTATGAGGAAGATCGTAATTTTTGGAAGGAAGCTGCCATCGCTAGTAGGCAATATATTGCAAAGTCGGCACACCCGATAACCGGTTTAGCTCCAGAATATGCTTTTTATGATGGTTCACCTAATCATATTAGAGGGTTCGGCCATTTCTTCAGTGATTCTTACCGTGTTGCCTGTAATATTGGACTAGATTATGAATGGTTTCAAGATAATGCTTGTCCAGTCGTCGTCGCGGAAAAGATTCAGGCATTCTTTGCTGATAAAGATCCTGAGGATTACAGAAGGTATAAAATTGACGGAGAACCTTTTGATGAAAAAGCACTTCATCCAGTTGGACTGATCGCTGCCAATGCTATGGCATCATTAGCGACAAGCGGTGACAATGCGAAAAAAGCTGTTGATCTATTTTGGAATACCCCCGTCAGAACAGGAAAGAGAAGATACTATGATAACTGTCTTTACTTTTTCAGTCTTTTAGCATTAAGTGGAAGATTTAAAATTTGGTTTCCATCATAAATAAGGATATGGATTGATAGGGTAGGCAGTATTATACTGTGATTATACTAAAAAGCCAAGGAAATTAACCCTTGGCTTTTTAGTATTATTTTCTAAAGTCCATCAAATCTTGATTTAATTGCTGTGTTTGTTGATACACATCTTGATACAACTTAAATAACTGTTTATATTTTTCCACGTTGTCTGGATTTGGCTGATAGGTTTCAGCATCTTCTAAAATGGCATCTGCACATTCTTTTAATGAAGGATACCAGCCGGAACCATAGGCAGCAAGCATCGCAGCTCCCATTCCAGGGCCCTGCTCACTTTTTAATTTGACAATATTGGCATCAAAGATATCAGCTTGCATCTGTAGCCAATCTGGATTCTTCGCTCCACCACCAATCGAATAGATCGTATCGATTTGTTTGCCATTTTCTCTAAAGATCGCAATCGATTCGTTAAGGGAAAATGTAATTCCTTCTAATACAGCACGGGCAAAATCCTTCAATGTATGGGAACTGTCCATACCAATAAAGCTACCGCGAATTTGTGAATCAGCATGTGGTGTTCGTTCCCCTACAAGATAAGGCGTGAAAAGCAAACCATTTGCACCAGCAGGTACTTTACCAACACCGTCTAACAGCTCTTCAAAGCTTTGTTCTGCTGCAAATGTTGTTTTAAACCAATTTAAGCTATGCCCAGCTGCTAACGTAACACCCATGGCATAATATGCATCCTGTTCACCATGGTTAAAATAGTGTACTTTTCCTTTATAGTCTTTATCACCTGTTGGTTCATAGGAAAGTACCACACCAGATGTTCCAATACTTGCAAAAGTTTTCCCTTCAGATAATATACCTGAGCCGATCGCACCGCAGGCATTATCCGCTCCACCAGCAAACACATCTGTATCTGCAGATAATCCAGTTTCAGTTGCAATCTCTGACGTTATTTTTCCGACATTGTGATGTGAATCAACTAGTGGTGGACAAATCGAAACATCTAAGTCAAGTAAGTCACAGATTTCTTTGCTCCACTCTTTTTTCGCTACATTTAATAAACTGGTACCAGCTGCGTCAGAGTAATCCATATGCACTTGCTCTGTTAAGCGGTAACGCACATAATCCTTAGGTAAAACGAATGTTTTTGCTTTCGCAAAGATTTCCGGCTCATGTTCTTTCACCCATAAAATTTTTGGTAAGGTAAAGCCTTCTAATGCTAAGTTTTTCGTAATATCAATAAACTTTTCTTTGCCTACTTTTTCATAAATTTCCGCGCATTGTGAAGTTGTACGTGTATCATTCCAAAGAATTGCATTTCGCAACACTTGATTATTTTCATCCAGTAAGACTAATCCGTGCATTTGGCCGGAAAAGCTTAAACCTTCAATGTCAGAAACATCTCCATCAAACTGCTGAACAAGCTTTTTAAGCCCAGCTACAGTTTGTTCGACCCAATCTTCTGGTTTTTGCTCAGAATAGCCTGTTTTCTCCTGAATTAATGGATAATCCTTCGAAACTTCCTGAACTACTTCGCCAGCTTTATTAACTAATAGCAGCTTAACTGCACTTGTGCCGAGATCGACACCGATTACATAACTCACAGCGACACCTCTCCTTTTGGTTATAATTCACAACCAATACAACTCCTATATCGAAGTAAAGACTTAGCTATGCACAAGCTCAGCTAAGTCTTCTTCTTACTGCTTATCTTATTGATCAGCGTATGCGTTTAATAAGTATTGATTGATCGTTGCTTTGATTAGTTCTAAGCGACCTGATTTATTTTTGATTTCTTTTAGGTTTAGTGCATGTTCTTCTAGTGATTTGAAGTCTGCTTTACCTTCTACGATATCTTTACCGATACCTTCTTTAAAGCTTGCATAACGGTCATCAATGATTTTTTCAAATACTTGGTCTTCTACTAATTTGTTAGCTACTTTGTAACCAACTGCAAAGTGATCCATACCTGCAATATGTGCAAGGAATAGGTCGTCTTGTTCAAATGAACCACGACGTACTTTGGCATCGAAGTTTAGACCACCAGATCCAAGTCCACCGTTTTTGATGATTTCATACATTGCTAATGTTGTAGAATAGATATCTGCAGGGAACTCATCTGTATCCCAACCTAATAATGGGTCACCTTGGTTAGCATCCACAGATCCTAGTAAGCCGTTAACACGTGCATAGCGAAGCTCGTGTTCGAATGTATGACCAGCAAGTGTCGCGTGGTTTGCTTCAATATTTAATTTGAAATGATCCTCTAGTCCATATTTCAATAAGAACGCATGTGCCGATTGAGAATCAAAGTCATATTGGTGTGTTGTTGGCTCTTTTGGTTTTGGCTCAATTAGGAACTGTGCATCAAAGCCGATTTCTTTCGCATAATCTACTGCCATGTGGAAGAAACGTCCAAGGTTGTCTTGCTCTAATCCTAAATCAGTGTTAAGTAGTGTTTCGTAACCTTCACGGCCACCCCAGAATACGTAGTTTTCTCCACCAAGCTCTTTACCGATTTCTAATTGTTTCTTTACTTTCGCTGCTGCATATGCGAATACATCTGCATTGCTAGAAGATGCTGCACCATGAACAAAGCGTGGATTTGTAAAGTTGTTTGCTGTGTTCCAAAGCAGTTTTACATCGCTATCTTTCTTATAATCCTTGATCATTTCAACAATTGTATCAAGGTTTTGATTTGTTTCACGTAGTGTTGCACCTTCAGGGGCAATATCAACATCATGGAAACAGAAGTACTTCACACCTAATTTTTCAAAGAATTCAAATGCTGCTTCCACTCTTGCTTTAGCACGATCCATACCATCATACTTATCCCAGTTACGAATTGCTGTACCTGTACCAAATGGATCTGATAAATCTTCCGTAAATGTGTGCCAGTAAGCTACACCAAAACGAAGGAATTCTTCCATTGTTTTACCATTGATCTTCTCTTCCGGATTATAAAATTTAAATGCTAACGGGTTAGTTGACTTTGGACCTTCATATTTAATTTTGTCAACGTTTTCAAACCATGTCATTTATACATACCTCCAAGTTATATCCATTACGGATTTGATTTCGTGATTATTATAGCAACTACATTTAAGTTTGTCTAGCGAATAAACAAAGATTATAGAATAATTTTTTTAATTATGTTAAAATGAAGTTAATTTATTAAGTTAAGGGATGAGTGAGCAGATTGAGTCAAACGTGGAATCAGCATGTCGTAAAGAAAGAGAACAAAGCACTAGTTCTTAAAACTATTCAAGAAAGAGCACCTATCTCTCGAGCAACAATTGCAAATGTTACCGGTTTAAACAAAGGAACTGTTTCATCACTTGTAAGTGAACTAATAGATGAAAAATTAATCCATGAATCTGGTACAGGTAAATCCAGTGGTGGCAGACGACCAGTGATGTTACTTTTAAATGAAACTGCTGGATTTACTATTTCAGTTGATCTCGGTGTTAAAAGTATTTTAGGTGTGTTAACCGATCTTCGTGGTAATATTTTGTCGGAGAAAAAAATCCGCTTTAGCCAGGAAGATTTCGATGAAGTATTGGCATTGCTATATCAATTAATTGATGGATTAAAGAACGATGCCCCGGAATCTGAATACGGAATTGTCGGTATCGGTATCGGTGTACCAGGTGTTGTTACAACGGAAGGCGAAATTTTATTGGCACCAAATCTCGGTTGGAAAAAAGTCCCGCTCCAACAAATTCTATTTGACCACTACAATGTCCCTGTTACAGTGGAAAATGAAGCAAATGCCGGGGCATATGGTGAAAAAGTGTACGGAGTCGGACAAATGTCGGGTGAGTTAGTCTATACAAGTATTAGTATTGGTATTGGTGTCGGCTTGATTTTAGAAGGTAAATTGTATAAAGGATTAAGAGGCTTCTCTGGTGAACTTGGACACATGACAATTCAGAAGGATGGTGCAGATTGTCGATGTGGAAACCAAGGTTGTTGGGAGCTTTATGCTTCTGAACAAGCATTACTTGACCAAGCAGAAGCAGCTGGATTTAAAGATATTACGGTTGATCATTTGATCGAAGCTGCTGATCAAGGTGACGCAAAAGCAATACAGTTATTAGAAAATGTAGGCGACTATTTAGGTGTTGGAATTACTAATATTATTCATATTTTTAATCCAGAGCAAGTAGTTGTCGGTAATACATTGCGCCAGGCCGAAAAGTATATTATGCCTGCCATAGAAAAAAGAATTGAAAAAAACGCAATCGGTTTTAACAAGAATGATGTTCAGTTAAACGTAGCTAAACTGAAGAACCATTCTACCGTAATGGGAATGGCTGCCTTTAATATTGAGAAGTTTTTTACGGAAACTGGGAATGAACCTGTCATGCATTAAATTTTAATTTCATAATATTTGTACATGCAGCTGGACTACATGCCCATTCCTTTGGGTCCTTACGTATCCAGCTGCTTTTCGCTCTTTACCTCTCCTTTCGTACTCCGTTACTATTTTTCAATGAGATCTACTAATACATTCACCCCATTTAGGCCTTTTTCATATGCTACATGGGGTGATGACATGAATAAAGAATACAAAGAATATCTTGAAAACTTGTTGAACTGGGGAGAAAAGCTGAAACAAACTATTCATCAGAGTGAGCTTTTAGACGATGAAAAAATGCATGCCTTAAAACAAGTGGAAAAATGGCAAGGAAATATTTACGAATTATTAGACCAAGAAGAAGCCGAGGCAAATCCGGAAAGAATGTTAGATTTAAGAGCAGAGGGTGAACATTTGATCCAAGAAATACAAGGTTCTTCCAATCGAGAGAGTGTGCCTTATGGTAAGCATAAACTGCCTCCTTTGCCTTATGCTTATAATGCATTGGAACCTTATATTAGTGAGCAAATTATGCGTCTACATCACACAAAACACCACCAGTCCTATGTTGACGGATTAAATAAAGCGGAAGAAGCCTTATACACCGGTAAAAAAGGCAAAGATCCGATCAAGCATTGGTTAAGAGAACAAGCATTTAATGGTTCCGGTCATTATTTGCATACCATCTTCTGGTATAACATGACACCAAACAGTAAAAAGAAACCATCTGGTGAAATACTCAAACAAATCGAAAAAGATTTTGGCTCATGGAATAGCTTTAAAAAGTTGTTCACTGCTGCCGCCGAATCAGTAGAGGGTAATGGGTGGGCAGCATTATTGTGGTCACCGAGAAGTGGTAAACTAGCGATTCAAACGTTTGAGAAACATCAATTATTTCAATTACCAGACACTATTCCTTTATTAGTGCTAGATGTTTGGGAGCATGCCTATTACTTGCAACACCAAAACGATAAAGCATCCTATATAGAAAATTGGTGGAATGTTGTGAATTGGGATAATGTGAATGATAGATTAAAAGAAGCTAAAAAAGTCAAATGGAAATTATTTTAAAATGAATGAAGCGATATTTTTATCGCTTCATTCCGACTTTTTTGTTATACTCACTAGGAGAGGAGATGATTCATTGATATTAAAACCCCCACAAAAAACGAAATCATTGTTACAGTTAGAAATACTACAAGATCGTTACCTCGAAGTACCTCCTGATATTGTAGATGCATTCGGTCGTGAACTAGCAGGTTACCTCGGAGAAAAAAGCTTACCTTATTACATGAACCTCACATCATTACATTCCCATTATGATTTATATAACTTGCGTCTTGAGCATAATAGACACCATTTTCAAATGGATGGATTATTCCTTTTTTCGAACTTTCTTTTGATAATAGAAGTTAAACATCTAATAGGAAAGATAATGCTAAATGATGCCCATCAACTGATTCAATCGAAAGATACTGAAGAAAAAGTTTATGATAACCCCATCATGCAAGCTGCTTTACAAAAAGAACAACTACATTCATTACTGTCAAAATCAGGCTACCACTCCATTCCTATTCACACTTTAGTCGTTTTCACACATAAAAAAGTAAACCTATCGATTGATCATCCAGATATAATCACTTCTCAACTACTACCATTTCGGCTGAAAAAACTTTCGAAGGATTTTCCTAACCATATACTAACAATGGATCAGTTGCTCACCCTTGGAAAAGAATTGCTTGCTTTGCATAGTGAAAAAAATTTGAATCTATTACAGGATACACACATAGATTTACGCAATATTCGCCGTGGTGTATTTTGTCCAAAGTGTAAACCTATTGTCATGAAACGCAGACACGGTGGATGGGTCTGTCCAAACTGTAACTATAAAAATCGAGACTGCCACATCTATGCTTTAATTGATTTCATTTATCTCTTTGGAGAATTCATTACAAACAGACAGCTTAGATGGTTCCTTTTAATAGATTCAGAATATACTGCAACTAGAATATTAAAAGATTTAGGTTTAAAAGCAGAAGGTAACACGAAAAACAGAAGGTATAATTTGTTACCTTTGTTGAAATTTCAAAGATAGAACATTTCTTGTTAGAATTGCAAGTTGCACAGCCTTTATGCGATATCTGCTTTTGTTTATTGCGAAATGATGCTCCTTTATTGCGAAATCACCTTTGTTTATTGCGAAATGGTGCTCCTTTATTGCGAAATCACCTTTGTTTATTGCGAAATGGTGCTCCTTTATTGCGAAATCACCTTTGTTTATTGCGAAACACTTCTGGAACTATTAATTGGAAATCCGGTGTGATCTCCTTGATGCACACCGGATTACTTTATGAATATGAATCAATCAAGCTATCATCCAGCCCTGGGTACGAAGGTGTTTCATCCTTCAATAATTCTACTTCAATTAATTTTACTTCATTTTTTGTTAATTGAACGTCTAGTTGTAATCCTACATCGTTAGCATGCTCTTGAAAGGATTCAAATAGTGGTACTGCACTTTGTTTTAAAGTTTCCACTTGTGCTTTTGATGGAAAACGCGGTCGGCCCATCTCTTGCCATACTCGCCATGGATTGGCATGTTTTTCACTGATTGATTTAGAAGAGACAAAATACTTCCCGTTAGCTAAAGGCAATTGAATGTTTATTACACGATTATGATCATCACCTTTCTCCATCACTAAATTCCAGACAACAAGCGAAATATTCCCATCATTCTTTTCTGTAACAAGGATGTGATCATCTCGATATAAAACCTTACTTCCTAATCGATTAAAAAAGGCAAATAAATGATAGGTTGGCTTTCGTACATTACCTAAGCCCATCAAGCCAAAGCCTCCATGAAATTGCGCTTTCGGTACATCTAGTTCCTCGAAAATATCACTGAATGTCCAATATGAGAAGGAATCAACATGATCGCCACCTTCACTTAAAATCTTTGCTAAATAGGCAGCATTTAACGTTGTATCATGAACCGGATTTATCGGACTGTAAGATGTATTGTATTCCGTTATATGAAAAGGTAGATCAGGAAAATCGGAGTCTTTAATCAACTGTCTAACATTTTTAAACTCAGCTAACATCTTATCTGGTTCAGCCAGTTCTTGATAGTAATAATCCGCTGTTACTTTATGTGGTGAACGTGATGTGTAGGCATGGCGTGAAACAAAATCAACAGGCACGTTTTCGTTTTTACAAAAGGTCAAAAAGTCTGTAATCCATTCATCTGATCCACCACAAATTGCCGGTCCTCCTACTTGGATCTGCTGATCAATCGATTTAATCGCATTAGCTGTCACTTGATATAATTTAAAATATTCTTCTTTGTCAGCATCTTTCCAAAAATTTACGAGATTCGGTTCATTCCAGATTTCGAACGGCCATGTTAACACTTCTTCTCTACCATAACGGTCGATAAAGTGTTGTGTTACTGCTTTGATTAAGTCTTCCCATTTTTGATAATCATTTGGTGGTGTGACATTGCCTTCCCAGGCAAAAATCGTTTGATGATCAGAAGCTAATAATTTTGGCATAAATCCAATTTCAACGAAAGGCTTTAGGCCAAGCTCTAGAAATGAATCGAAAATACGATCTATATAGGTAAAGTTATAAAAAGGTCGCTTCTCTCCATCAACTTCGATCTCCCGGTAAATCCCGATATCATCATGTAACAGACCATGACCTCTAATATAGGAAAAGCCAATTTCATCTTGTACTGTCTTTAAGTGCTCCAAATATTCCTGTTGTAAAGCTAAACCTAAGCGACCAGTACCGATACATTTCTTCCAATTATCCAAAAAAATAGCTTCACTTTCTCTTTTCACCTGAATTGTGGTCATCTTCCGTTCCTTCCTTTCTCCACCGCTTCGATAAATGCTTTTGCTTTGTTGGTTAAATCAGCTAAATAGTTGTCTGTAATCTGATCGGCCTGTTTAACTAATGTACTCCCAGCTCCTACTGCAACTGCTCCCGCCTTGATGTAGTCACTAGTATTATTGATATCAACGCCGCCAGTAGGCATTATGGGAATATGTGGAAGCGGACCTTTGATATCTTTAAAAAATCTCGGGCCTACTACACTAGCAGGAAAGACTTTAATCATATCTGCCCCTTTTTCATAGGCTGTTAAAATTTCAGTCGGTGTAAAGGCACCGGCTACAGATACTGCTCCATATCGTTTCGTCATTTCAATTGTTTCTTCCCTTACTGTTGGCGAGAAAATAAACGATGCACCGGCCATTAAGGCTGCACGTGCTGTTTCTGCATCAAGTACAGTACCTGCTCCAACCATTACCTCGTCACCTAATTCATCTTTTACTTTCTCTATAAGTGTTAACACTTTAGGTGTTTCCACGGTTATTTCAAGCGATGTTACCCCACCATCACGTAATGCTTGTGCAATCGGAATAATTGTTTCAGGTGTGGTTTTACGCATTACCGCTACTACACCAGTGTCTAACATCCTTTGTAATACAGTCATTTGTATTCAACCTACCTTTTGACATCGATATTATCTTGCTGGAACATAAATTGATGTAACGCTTCTTGATCTGGTAATCCTTCGTAATCACCTTTTACTTGTGTTTGCATTGCCCCTACAGCATTCGCACGCTTGACCGCATCGCTTAACGGAAGTTGATCAAGCACACCGGATAAAAATCCTGCCACGAAGCCATCACCCGCTCCGACAGGGTCGATCACTTGTGGAACTGGAAATCCCTCAATATATCCGCTTTCATTTTCAGTCTTAAAAAACGCTCCTTTTTCTCCTAGCTTAATAATAACTGTTTCACAGCCATTAGCTAAAAATTGATCGGCTACCTGTTCTGGATCTTTTTCATCAAATAAGAAGTCCGCCTCTTCTATGCCTGGTAAAACAATATCTGATAACGCCACCATTTCTGTTAGTACAGTTCTTGCTTTTTGTTCTGACCATAGCTTCCTTCTTAAATTCGGGTCAAAAACGACTTTCACCTCGTGTTTACGAGCCAGCTTCATCATTTGAATCACAGTATGGTAGGCAGATTCACTTAAAGCTGGCGTTATTCCGGTTACGTGAAGATATTTGGCATTTTTTATATATGCTTGATCTATATCATCTGTTTGTAAATTACTGGCTGCCGATCCGTTCCGATAATAACTGACACGGATATCATCAGCATGGCGAATCTCTTTAAAATAAAGCCCTGTCGGAAAATCCGGATCTCGATTAACTTGGCTGACATCGACTCCTTCTCCACGCACCGTATTTAAAATGTATGTACCAAATTCATCTTTTCCTAGCTTACTAACCCAGCCTACGTTATGTCCAAGTCGAGCAAGACCTATTGCTACATTCGTCTCGGCTCCACCTACATTTTTGGAAAAGGTCTCTGCATAACGCATCATTGGACTTGATACCGGAGTGAACACAACCATTGATTCACCAATCGTAATGACATCTTGCATAATTACACCCCACTATATGCCATAAATCCGCCATCAACTGGAATACAAGTACCTGTTACAAAACCACTTGCTTCTTCATCAACAAGCCAAAGCAATGTTCCTAATAAATCTTCTGGCGATCCTAGACGCCGCATTGGTGTATGATCAATGATTTTTTGCATACGTGGTGTTGGTGAACCATCTTCATTTGTTAAAAGCGGTCTGTTTTGATCTGTTAAAAAGAAGCCGGGAGCAATCGCATTGACACGTACATTCGCTTCCGCCATATGCACTGCAAGCCATTGTGTAAAATTATTTATCGCAGCTTTGGCCGCACTGTATGCCGGAACTTTTGTCATCGGACTTGGTGCACTCATGGATGAAATGTTGATAACCGTCGTTTTCCGTTCCACCATCCGCTCAGCAAAAACTTGTGTCGGAATCAAGGAACCAATAAAATTAAGATTAAATACCGACGAGAAGCCTTCTGTTGTCATATCAAAAAATGTGCGGATGGAGGGATCTGACAATTCTTCTTTCTCATATTTTTCACTGGCTGTTGTACCGTCAGGATGGTTACCTCCTGCACCATTTATCAGAACGTCACAGGATCCATATGCTTGAAATATTTTTTCTTCGGCTTCCATCACCGCTGCTCGGTCGAGTACATCACAGCCAATTGCCAACGCTTCTCCACCTTGTTCTTTGATATCATCGACTACCTTTTCTGCTTTTTCGTAAGTGCGATTTAATACGGCTACCTTCATGCCTTGACGCGATAATTCCTTAGCCATTGCTCCACACAGGACACCGCCACCTCCAGTAACAACTGCTACTTTATTTTTTAAGTTCGAATGGATTGGTAACATCTGCTTCATCCTTTCCTTTGACTAATTGGTAAGCATCCCATAATCCCCATAAATACATAATGCCAAGCGCTCGATCATATAGCCCATAACCTGGTCTACACTGTTCATCCCAAATATGCCGACCATGATCTGGCCTCGTATAGCCCGTAAAGTTAACATCATGATAAGCTCTAACAATCTCATCAATGCCAATTGAACCATCATTTGTTCGGTGAGATGTTTCAATAAAATTACCATTATCAAATAATTTCACATTACGAATATGAGCAAAATGAATACGATCTTGAAACTCATGAATCATCGAGACGATATCATTATCTCTTCGGACACCTAATGCACCTGAACATAAAGTAATCCCATTATACTTGCTTGGCACCAGACCCATAATATTACGAAGGCGCTCTTGTGTTGTTACTATCCGCGGAAGGCCGAAGATCTCCCATGGTGGATCATCTGGATGAATCGCTAATTTGATATCATACTCTTCACATACTGGAATGACTTTTTGTAAAAAGTATCGTAGATGATCGATTAAATCATCTTCTGTAACGTGCTGATAGGCTGCAAATAGATCCTTTAGTGTCTCTAATCGTTCCGGCTCCCAACCAGGCATTGTATAATCAGGATTTGCAGCAATTTTTTCGACTAATTCTAATGGATCCATATCTGTCACTTTTGCCTTTTCATAAAAAAGTGCTGTCGATTGATCAGGTAAGGAACCAAATAAATCAGTTCTTACCCAATCAAATACTGGCATGAAATTATAACAAATAACTTTTACATTTACTGCCGCTAAATTTTTGATCGTTTCTATATAATTCGTAATATATCGATCACGGTCTGCTCTCCCTAGTTTAATAGATTCATGAATATTGACACTCTCCACCACATCTAGGTGTAATCCATAACGCTCTACTTGTTGCTTTACTTCATAGATGCGGTCTTTCGGCCATATTTCACCTGGAGGAATATCATGCAATGCCCAAACAATACCCTCCACTCCGGGAATTTGTTTAATTTGAGATAATGTTACACTATCATTCCCCTCACCAAACCATCGAAACACCATTCGCATGTTGTCACATCCCTTCTTTAGTAGATGGTTCGTCCGTGTTGATCTGGGATACCAGATTTACGGTAAAAATAGGTATTGATCTGATCACGCCATTCCTTAGCGTTCTCCAGTTGTCGCTCTAAGCGATTCTTCACATTCTCAAACCGCTCTCTATCAATATCGTTGCTTAATCCATTCCATTGCTCGATTAAGCCTTCAACCTGTTCATAGCCTTTATAATGAGTGTCATAGATATGCTGAATCACCGTCTTTCCACTTTTCAACGTATACTTGTATGGTACATGATGAAAAAATAAAAGTAGTTCATCTGGAACTTTATCTAAGTCATTATAAATAGATTGATGCGGTTCTTGATATTGTTCGGTATAACCTGTTCCTGTTTCTTTCGTCCGATCAACTCCAATTCCATCACGATCAGCGAAATGATAGGTTCCCCATTTCGAATACTCATACCCATCAATGTTAGGTCCGTAATGCACACCTGGCGTTACCATCCAGCCTACTCCAAGTGGAGCGGTATAATTTTCATAAATTTCCCATGCGTTTAATAGCATATCTTCAATCGTGTCAAGCACTTCTTGATTCGTACCAAACGTTTGCCTAATCCATTCTTTTGCGATCTCTTCCGAAGTTAATGCTGGATTCCAGGTTAATCTGCCATATCCGTAGAGATTTGCTTGTGCTAAAGTATTTCCTGTCCAGTTTTCATCATCACCAATATTTGAAACTGCTGCTACCCCGCTGTATTTATTGTGATGAATATTCCCGGCTACGATTTCTTCAATGGTTGTTCCCTCTCCCTTAATATGCGTATCAAAGGCAAGGACTTCTTTCCACTGTGGTATTAGATAACATAAATCGATTTGTTGACCAGTATATTCTTGCGCCACTTGAAATTCGATCATTTGATTCGTATTTGGCATCGCCCCAATTAATGGTGAGACAGGCTCTCGCACTTGAAAATCCATTGGTCCATTTTTCACTTGTAAAATCACATTTTCATGGAAACGTCCATCCAGTGGTTTAAAGTGATCATAAGCTGCTCTTGCCCGATCTGTTGACCGATCACGCCAATCCTGTAAGTGGTTATAGACAAAACAGCGCCAGATTACTTTACCTTGAAATGGTTCTAATGCTTCTGCTAACATGTTCGACCCATCGGCATGGTCACGATTATATGTAAAAGGACCAGGTCTATTCTCGGAGTCAGCTTTCACAACAAACCCGCCAAAATCCGGAATATATTCATAGATTTCTTTTGTTTTTTCTTTCCACCAATTTTGCACGTTTTGATCAAGTGGATCTGCCGTATCTAGATCTCCGAGTGTCACTGGGCTGGCAAAGTTGATACTTAGATAAAGTTTGATACCATATGTACGGAAAATACTAGCAATCTCTTGAATTTCAGGAAGATATTTTTTGGTAATAAAATAGGTTTCTTCTTCCCATACGTTGACATTGTTAATCGAAATCGCATTGATACCGACAGAAGACAAAAATCTCGCATAATCTTTGATTCTCGTTTTATCTTCGGCAAATTGATTATTTTGATAGAAAATCGATCGACCGGAATACCCTCTCTCAATACTACCGTCAAAGTTATCCCACTGATTCAGCATTCGAAATTGATTTTTCGGCTGTTCGACTATATCTAATTGAGTGATATCTGCATGAAGCTGCATCAACCTTAACAAATGATGGACTCCATATAAGACAGCAACATCAGAATTACCGGTAATAATTAATTGTTTTTCATCCGATGATAGAAGGAAAGCTTCTTCATTTTTATCTGCTAATTTCGCTTGCTTGCTTTCATCTAGGTGTTGAGCTAGTTTAATCTTGTTACCGATTACAAACCTACTATTATAAGGATCATTCGAAACGTTGAATTTCTTATCAAGCATTTGTGGTACAGCCACAAGCAACTCTTCCTTTGCAGCTTGTAACTGTATACCATCACCTATCACACAAACTTGATCCAACAAAAGTTGGTATTGTTCTTTCACTTTGCTATCTGTTACTGGCTGATATTGTAGCCACATATTATATTTTTTACTATTCATATCTACACTCCTTCTCTCTAAACAAAAAATTCTGGGTTTTGATCTTTCAGCTGATCTTTTTCTATCTCAACGAGCTGTAGATGTTCCATTGCTGCTTTTTCAGCTGTCTCAGGATCTTTGTCAGCTATTGCTTCAAATATATTACGATGCTGAGCGACGATGATTTTCCAATCATGATTGACAGAAAGACGTAGTAGACGTAAACGGTCAAATTGAACATTCATTCGTTTCACCATATTCCATGTTCTATGTTTACCACAACCTCGGTATATTAACTGGTGAAATTCATCATCTAATTCAAATAAGCGTTGATAGGATCCTTTTTCTAATGAAAATTCCTGAAGTGTTAAGTTGGATTCCATTTGTAGCAAATCTTCTTTTTCCATTGTTTCGGCTGCTTCTCTTACAATAGCTTTTTCAATATTTTCTCTGACAAAGCGCCCTTCCTCTACTAATGCTAAATTAATTTTAGTCACAATTGTTCCAATTTGAGGATAGACACCTAGCAATTCTTCCTGATTTAATTGTAGAAAAGCTTCTCTAACTGGTGTTCTGCTAACATTAAGCTTATCTGAGATTTCTTTTTCAGACAGCTTGGTTCCAGGGGCAATTTCACCATTCATAATTTGTGTTTTAATCGTGTTGTACACATAATCCCGTGACGATCCTCTTGTTCTTTGACTTTGAGTGACCATTCCTACACCTTCTTTATACTAGTATGGTAGTTTATATTATACGCTTATTATGTTTAAATTTCAACATCGAACATGGGTCATTCTTCATATTCCCATAAAATTCGCCATTCTTGATCCTCTTCAGCTAAAATAACTGGTTGATCAATTTCTAAATAACCATATTTACTCTGATAAATATAGGTTACGATAAGTCGGTAAACGGTTTGAGTGTTTGCCAGTTCAGTTGTCATTTGATAATTTTCAATTTTTACCGGTTCACTGATCGTAAAATCAAACGTGTTAACGCCAAAGTGTTCGAGAAATACGTGGGCACGATCTTGAATGTAGTCACTTTTGTCAAATCTGTTCTTCATAGAAGAGTGAAACATCTCCCACGAATTAGAGAAGTCCCCATTTTGTTCGTATTGATAAAACTGTTCTGCCACTTTTTCCACTTCTCGCTCTGTAGAAAAAAACTGTACAATCGCATAAACAACTAACGTGATGAAAGCTATCGTGAAGATCAATCCGATTAACAATATGATGTTACGGTTTTTTTGATATTGATAACGGCGAAATTTCATATTTATCACCCATTTTTTAAAATTATCATTCATTTAAAAAGTCTTTATATAAGCATATTCGCTATTATCTAATTTAGTATTGCTATTATTTACAAATAAAATAGTTCTATATACCTATTGTAATCGCTTACTAAATTTTATATAATGAAATCGGTTACAATAATAGTTGTTGTGTACATATACTGTTCACATCTTTCTGAGGTGTGGATACATGTACAGTATTTTGATTCAAAATAGATTGTCCCCCTTTGCACCCTATAATATAGGGTGCCTTTTTTTGTTTACAACAACAAAACTGCTTTAACGAGGTCACCGACCCTGCTTGTTTTTGTGATGTGGAGTAGATACAAACTGCGAAGTAATGAAAATTCTATTTAGTCGCTAAGTTAACAGGACGATTCTTCTGGGGATATCTCCTTCTCTTCCCTAGATATGGGCATTTATCCTTGGAAGAGAAGACTTTTCCCCGGAACAGAACGCTGCTTCCGGGGATATCCTTTGCTGTTCCAAGGATATCTCCTTCTCTTCCCTAGATATAAGCGTTTATCCCCGGAAGAGAAGACTTTTTCCCCGGAACAGAACATCGCTTCGGGGGATATTCTTTGCTGTTCCAAGGATTTCTCCTTCTCTTCCCTGGATATAAGCGTTTATCCCCGGAAGAGAAGACTTTTTCCCCGGAACAGAACATCGCTTCCGGGGATATTCTTTGCTGTTCCAAGGATTTCTCCTTCTCTTCCCTGGATATAAGCCTTTATCCCCGAAAGAGAAGACTTTTTCCCCGGAACAGAACATCGCTTTCGGGGATATCCTTTGCTGTTCCAAGGATATCTCCTTCTCTTCCCTAGATATAAGCGTTTATCCCCGGAAGAGAAGACTTTTTCCCCGGAACAGAACGCCGCTTCGGGGGATATCCTTTGCTGTTCCAAGGATTTCTCCTTCTCTTCCCTGGATATAAGCATTTATCCCCGGAAGAGAAGACTTTTTCCCCGGAACAGAACGCCGCTTCGGGGGATATCCTTTGCTGTTCCAAGGATTTCTCCTTCTCTTCCCTGGATATAAGCATTTATCCCCGAAAGAGAAGACTTTTTCCCCGGAACAGAACATCGCTTTCGGGGATATCCTTTGCTGTTCCAAGGATATCTCCTTCTATGGGGAATTGCCCACTCTCAAAGGAAGAAACAAATCCATACCTCAGTTACTTCGCAGATTATGGATTTTGTGCTATTCTTTGATATTCTTAGAACAAAAAACACACTCCACTTGGGAGCGTGTTTTTTGCTTAGTGTGCTTCTGCTTGTTTTATAAAGCTTTCTTCATTTTTGCTTGTTACTTTTTCTTTGATGAAAGGAATCACATATCTGTCTAATCCAAATCTTCCTGCGTTATAACCTGCTACAAGTAAGAATAATGTGAGTAAAATCATTTGACCATTTGTGCTGATTGTTCCACTGAACAGGAATGCAAAGTTCATCATGATTCCCATTAATGCTGCGAAATTAGTAAATACACCTAGGATAAGCGCGATACCTACTAGTAATTCTCCCCACATAACGAGGAATGTAAAAATATCAGCTCCAGGGATCGCAACAGCTTCTAGGAACGCTGCCCACCAGCCTTGAACAGTTGGATGTTCACCACCTGCGTTTGCTACAGCTCCTTGCAAAAATCCGCTAGCATCGAATTCTCCACCAGTAATCTTGCCCCAACCAGCTGTCATCCATTGATACCCTATATACACTCTAATAAAAGCTAAGATTCCAGCTACTACTTTATTATTTCTTAAAAAATTTACAAACATTTGAAATCACTCCTTTTAGTTTTTGTTCAATATTTCACATATTAAGCTATAAGTTAATTTGTTTCTGCAACAACTTGTTTCATTTGATTTCTTCTTTTATCTGCTATTTTTTTACGAATAAATGGAATTACATAACGATCTAATCCGAGTCTACCTGCGTTCAACCCTGCTGCTAATAAGAATGCTGTTAATAAAATCATTTGTGGGTTACTGCTTACTGTTCCACTAAAAACAAAGGCAAAGTTCATTACAATTCCCATTAATGCTGTAAAGTTTGTGAAGATTCCTAGAATAAGTGCAATTCCTACTAAGAACTCTCCCCACATTACTAGAAAGCTGAAGACATTTGCTCCTGGTATCGCGACATTTTCAAGAAATGCTGCCCACCAGCCTTGAACTGCTGGATGGTCACCACTTGCTTTAGCTACTGCTCCTTGTAAATAACCGGATGCATCGAAACCTCCTGTTATTTTCCCCCAACCAGATGTTAACCAAGTGTACCCTAAATAAATACGAATAATAGCTAGAAAACCTGCAACATAACGATTAGATCTTAAGAATTCTAAAAACATCTTCCATCACTCCTTCTAAATGTTCATAATTTCACATTTTATTTTGTGTTTGTTATATTTATTACACTTATATCATATCATAATTGTTTTTCTTTTCAATAATCATGTTCATTAATTCACATTTTGATCAATTCTTTGTGTCTAATTTGTGACATCGCTTCCTTTTTCAGTTATCCTAATAATACATGCTTTTATTTGTAAGGGATAAACTATCACTTATAACTAAAAAAGAGATGAGGTGCAAAGTATGAAATATCGTAGACTCGGTAAAACAAATTTAGATGTCTCAGTTGTAGGAATTGGAACTTGGCAATTCGGTGGTGAATGGGGAAAGGATTTTATGCAATTAGAAGTTGATCAGATTCTCGATCAGGCAAAACAAGAAGGAATCAACTTGATCGACACTGCTGAATGTTATGGTGATCATCTCTCTGAACAATTTATCGGTGATTATTTAAGTAGGAATAATCGTGAAGACTGGATTGTAGCAACTAAATTCGGTCACCATTTTCATCGAAATTTTGAACGGACGCGCCATTGGTCTGCAGGTGAAGTGTTAAAACAACTGGATGACTCCTTGAGATCATTAAGAACGGATTACATCGATGTTTATCAGGCCCATTCCTGTACTGATGAAGAATTTACTAATGATGACTTATGGACCATGTTAGACAAACAGAAACAGGCAGGTAAGATTCGCCACTTAGCAATTTCATTAGCAGGAAATGATGATAGCTATCAGACTGATAAAGCAACAGAAGTTGGAGCTGAAGCAATTCAAGTAGTATATAATCGCCTTGATCGTGCACCAGAGGAAAAAATATTTCCCTCTGCCATCAACCAAGACCTTGGTGTTTTGGCTAGGGTCCCATTAGCAAGTGGCTATTTAAGTGGCAAATATAAACCAGGTTCTACATTTGAAAAAAATGATGTACGATCCAGACATGACCGTGACAAAATCGACCGCTTGTTAAGAATCGTTGAAGAAATTGCTCGTCACGAAGTTCCTGAAGGAGTAAATATGGCAAGTTGGGCACTTGCTTGGTGCTTAAAACACGATGCTGTCACGACTGTTATACCAGGTTGTAAAAACCGAGAACAGGTTATCTCCAATGCACGTGCGGCTGATTTAGATATCGTTTCAGAGAAACATCCTCAGGCGAAATGAATTATCCTGTTAATTGTTTCAATAAAAAAACAACAGCTTATTCATTGATGGAAGCTGTTGTTTTTTTATGTAATTATCCGCCATATACATCATCACGAACTGTAGAGCTACTACTATTACCGCTGCTACTGCTGGAACTACTAGAACTGCTGGAACTGTTATTATTATCTTGGTAATAGTAACTATTATTAGTGCTGGAGTCTACTTGCTCAGTTCCTCCATATAGTTTTTCTTCATCTTCTAGTTCAACAGTTTCATCGACTTCTTCCTCATCTTCTTCGTTTTCATCCTGATCCTCTTCTTCAGCTAATATTTCTAACCCCTGGGGTAAATGAATATTTATCGTGCTTAATGCCTTTGTTTGATGAAGATCATAAGCATATTGCTGAATGGAATTATTATTAAAGACTGTTTTACCATCAAGGTAGCTTTTAATAAACCACCCTATGCCAATTAGTAATGTTATCCCTACTGCAATTGTGATGTATAAGGCCATTGAATCTTGATTATTTCTCAGGGCTCTCCCCTCCAAACATTACGACATTCATACTACTAAATTACCATTGAAAGATAAAAATGTAAATAAATCTAGTCTAAACCATTCAGAATACACTAACTTTCCTAGTTTTTAACTCAAATCTAAAGTCAGATTTTTATCAAATTGGATCTCTGAATGATGGTGCTGGAGCTTTTTTCATGATCAACCCTCCATTTTTATATGAAAGGAGTGTACCCCTAAAAGATACACTCCTTCATCCCATCCTTATCAGTATTTATACATGTTTAGCAAAACTTTGCTTGACCTCTTGCAATACGTCATCCCCATCACGATCCCACAATGATTGATTAATAATCTCAACCTCGATTGGACCATGATAACCTGCTGCTTCTACTGCTTTTCTCATTCTATTAATTTCGATCACACCGTCTCCCATCATAAAACGGCCTTTAAACATATCATCCATTGGTACTTTCCAGTCAGACACATGAAATCCTAAAATTCTTCCTTTTGCGCGTTCGATTTCCGCATAAAGGTTTGGATCCCACCAAACATGATAGACATCAACAATAACCCCCACTTCACTTGGGTCATATTTTTCTGCGATAGTTGTCGCTTGCTCCATTGTGTTAATAACTGACCTGTCTGCAGCAAACATCGGATGTAAAGGTTCAATCGCTAATTTTACACCATAATCCTTTGCAAAAGGGACTAACTTGTCAATTCCTTCCGCAACTTGTTCTCTTGCTGTAGCAATATCTTTATCAGCACTTGGACCACAAACCAATACTAATGTATCCGTACCTAATTCTGCCGCTTCTTCCACAGCACGTTTATTATCATCAATTCTATCTGCTCTTTCTTTCTCAGTAGCAGCAGGAAACATCCCACCACGACAAATACTCGATACTTGTAATCCTGCATCCTGAATCAGCTGTTTTGATTTTTTTAAGCCGATTTCTGCTATTTTATGACGCCAAATCGAAATCCATGGTACATCATGACGGAGGCAACCTTCAACAGCTTCCTGAAGATTCCATTGTTCGGTTGTAATTTGATTTAAACTAAGACGATTCATTAACTGTTCATCTGTCATCGTGTTCCCTCCTGATTCACACCAGCAAGTTCTAATGTCAAACGCATTCTATCTGTTGCTAATTCTGGGTTTCTTAATAATCCAGCTTCATCCGCCATCACAAATAAATCAGACAAATGAACAATCGAACGTGCACCTTCTTTTCCACCGATCATCCGGAAATGATCTTGATGACCATTCAAGTATGCCATAAAGACAACACCTGTTTTATAAGAAAAAGTTGGCGTCTGGAAAATATGGCGAGATAACGGCACTGTTTTTTCTAATAATTGGTCATATTTCTCTAGATCACCTGCATCTAATGCATGCATTGCCGCTGCTGCTGCTGGCGCAATTGCATCAAAGATTCCTAACAAGGCATGACTGTATCCTTGCTCATCTCCTTTGATTAACGCTGGATAGTTAAAATCATCACCAGTATACATTCTGACACTATCTGGTAACTTACGACGCATCTCAATTTCTTTTTGATCATCTAGGAGCGAAATCTTAATACCATCCACTTTCGCTTCATTGTCTCGAATAATTTGCAAGCATACTTCCATTGCTTCATCTAAATCTTCGTGGCCCCAGTAACCTTTTAATGCGGGATCAAACATGTCACCAAGCCAATGTAAAATAACGGGTTGGGAAACATTTTCTAAAATTTTATTATAGACACGCTGATAATCCTCTGGACCTTGTGCACAGGCTGCAAGTGCTCTACTTGCCATTAAAATAATTTGCCCACCTTCTCCTTCCACAAAAGAAACTTGTTCTTCATATGCTCTTTCTACGTCTTCTAATGTAACGGACGGAGATGGCTCAAGATGATCTGTTCCAACCCCACTTGCCATATTCCCACCAACAGATTTTGCTTCTTTAATCGAGCGTGATATTAGCTCTTTCGCACCTTCCCAGCTTAACCCCATTCCGCGTTGGGCGGTATCCATTGCTTCTGCTACAGATAATCCGAGTGACCATAAATAATGGCGATACTCCATCGTTTTATCCCAATCTATTTGAGCATTAAGTGTAGGATCAGCATCTGCTAAAGGATCGGCTACCACATGAGCAGCCGAGAATGCAGTCCTTTTTTCAAAAGGTTTATCTGTTGGAACATCAAAAGGTGTATAATTACTAGCTTCATAAGTATATAGTTTTCGATCCTTATTCGGTAAAATGAGCTTCGTCATTTTGTGTACCTCCTTACAATTTGATTTCTGGTACCTCTACCCAGCGTCTTTCTTCCCATGATTGTAAACCAAGGTCAGAAAGTTGCGTTCCTTTTGCACCTTCAAGCAGATCCCAAGGGAATTCCTCATCTGCAAAGACATGCTTTAAGAACAACTCCCACTGTACTTTGAACCCATTGTCATACACATCATTTGTTGGTACTTCCTGCCATTGTGCTTGGAAATCAAATGGATTTTCAATATCCGGGTTCCACGTTGGTTTTGGTGTATTGACACGATGTTGTACTTTGCAATCGCGAAGCCCTGCAACTGCACTACCTTCCGTACCATCCACTTGAATAGTTAACAAATCATCACGATTTACTCTTACTGCCCAAGATGAGTTTGCCTGTACAATCACACCATTATCTAATTCAAATGTTCCATATGCAGCATCATCTGCAGTTGCTTGATATCTTTCACCATTTTCATCAACACGCTCCGGAATATGGGTAGCACCTAAGCAAGACACTGCTTTGACATTGCCAAAAAGGTTATCAATAACATAACGCCAATGTGCAAACATATCGACGATAATACCACCGCCATCTTCTTTCCGATAGTTCCAAGATGGACGTTGTGCTTCTTGCCAATCCCCTTCAAACACCCAATAACCAAATTCCATTCTTACTGATAACATTTTGCCAAAGAAACCGGAATCGATAAGACGCTTTAATTTGAGTAGACCTGGTAAAAATAATTTATCTTGTACTACTCCATTTTTCACTCCTGCTTCCCTTGCCAATCTTGCTAGTTCAACAGATCCTTCTAGGTTAGTAGCTGTTGGCTTTTCACAATAAATATGTTTTCCAGCTGCTATTGCTTGCTTAATACTATCAGCGCGCCTAACCGTTGTTTGAGAGTCAAAATAAATTTCATTATAATCATCGTTTAATGCCGCCTCTAAATCTGATGAATAGCGGTCAATGCCATGCGCTTCTGCCAACGCTTTCAATTTCTTTTCGTTTCTCCCTACTAAGATTGGGTCAGGCATTAATGTATCTTCATTCTTTAATAAAACACCGCCTTGCTCTCTAATTGCTTTAATAGAACGAATTAAGTGTTGGTTCGTTCCCATTCTTCCTGTAACCCCATTCATAATAATGCCGATTTTATGTTCTGCCATTATTTTTTCCCCTTTCAGTTGCTAATTTATATTAAGTTTAGCTTAATAAAAAAAATTCGTCTTATTAATCTAAGAACGAATTTCTTAAAATCGGAAATGAAATGGAGAGATTACTAGCATTTTAGACGATGTTATGGCAACTTTCCATAATTCAACATCAACTTCGCTTATCAATATGCTGTTGTTTAGTCCGGTACTTATTAGGAGAAATCTCCGTAATGTTCTTAAAGGCTCGATAAAAGGTAGAAAGCGACTCAAATCCAACTTCAAAACAAATCGAAGCAATATCTTTGTCCGTTTCTGCTAACATTTTCTTAGCTAGACCTACGCGCACTTCTGTTAAATATTGAACAGGGGTCATATAATAGGTTTCTTTGAAAATTGTATTCATATGTCTCGTACTTATTCCGAGCCGTGATGCCAAGTCTTCTGCATGGATCCAATCAAAGTAATGGGAATCAATATAATCTTTTAGCCGCTCTGCCCGTAAGGTATTCGCATCGACTTTTTCATTATTTTTCCCGCCACGTGCGATTAATAATAAAAGTTGTGACAAGTATGTGCGTAACGCTGTTTCCTGATGCAGACTGTCATGAGCTTGTTCATAAAGCATTGTCCGCAATAGCTGGCGAATCTCACTACTATTAAAAGGGTTTAAACCGATAAATTTAGATCCGTATAATGATTTCTCAAATAATTCTGTATTCGTTCCGTCTTTAATTCGTCTATCAAAGGCGAGCACCAAGACAGTTAATTTATGATCCGAAATAATCGCATGTGGTGTCAATGGTGTAATAAATGTTAGGTGATCCTGTTCAAGAAGATATTCTTTTCCATCTAAGATGATTTTACCTGTCCCTTCAAGCGCGTAAAGTAGTTGATAGACTTGGTGGTGATGTTCTTCAATACGGTCACCAGCGTGATGCTTGCTTTCATATAGTTGTATACCGAATGGTTCGATTCGAATATCTTTTAACATGGAACTTCCTCCAGATTTCAGATTTTTTTGTTTAGTTTTCCAGCATCTACTGCGAAAAATAGGAAGTTGTGATATATTGCTATTATATAGTATTGATTTTAAAAAAAGCAAAAAGTGAGGAGATTTGTCCTATGGATAACCAGATTTCCATTGTATTAGTTGGTATCGGAGGTTATGGAAATGTTTATTTGAAAAATTTATTTGAAAACAATTATGAAAACGTATTCTTGAAAGGTGCTGTTGATGTTGCACCTGAACAGTCAAGGTATTATCAGGAAATCAAGGATAAAAATATCCCCATCTATGATACGTTGGAACAATTCTATCAAGATCATCAAGCTGACCTTGCCATTATATCGACTCCTATCCATCTACATAAGGAACAAGCATGTCTTGCGATGGAAAGAGGCAGTCACGTCCTTTGTGAAAAACCAGCAACAGCCAATCGCGAGCATTTGCAGGAAATGATTGAAACACGGGATCGTACCCAGAAAAATTTAGCAATCGGATTTAACTGGTCTTTTACTAAATCAATTCAATCTTTAAAACAGGATATATTAAGCGGAGCATTTGGTCGTCCGATCAGGATGAAAAGTCTAGTATTATGGCCCCGAAACGCTGACTATTTTAATCGATCTGGGTGGGCAGGAAAAAAATATAGTCCAGACGGAGAGATGATTTTTGATAGTGTTGCCAATAATGCTACCGCACATTTCTTACACCATCTACTCTATTTATCTGGTGATTCTATTGAAACGAGTGCGGAAATCGATCAAATTTCGGCTGAATTATATCGTGCCAATCCAATAGAAACATTTGATACATGTGCAATTCATATCCATACCAAAAATGATATAGAAATGGTTTATCTTGCTTCGCATGCTGTTGCTGATGAACATCGTCCGAAATATACATTAGAGTTTGAAGATGCAACAATCACCTATCATCCAGAGGGAGAACGCGGGGATATTATAGCTAAGTGGCATGACGGCAGAGAAAAGGTATACGAAGATCCTGAAAATATTCATATAGTAAAATTAGAAGTTATGTTAGAAGCGCTCCGTAATGAAAAACAAAGTATTTTATGTGGACCGGAAGCCGCAAGTGCACATGTCAATGCGATTTACGGAATACACCAATCCGTAAAGGACATACCTAAATTTCCTAAACATTGGATAGCTTATGACGAAGACCGAAAATTGACGACTGTTCAAGGATTAGATGAGACATTAAAACAATGCTATCATCAGTTTTGTCTTCCAAATGATTTAGGTGTTGAATGGAGTAATCCGGGAAAGATTGTGAAATTTTAAATAGACCTTAAAAAGCCATGGCATAGGTTTACCATGGCTTCTCTTATTTGGAATGAAGAAGTGAAGGGTGAAAACTTAAAACGGCTTCTACATTCTCGTTATACATCATTTCTTTGTAGCTATGGTAGAAAGGAATATCGGGATAATGGTAATAGACTATTCTTTTTATGGAAGGATCTTTATCAAAGATTGCAACTACATTTAAGTTTTGAATTAACCCATCATTGATAAAAGAGATATAATCATTAACTTCTTGATTCCAACCAACAATACCTAACCTTAATAATCCCATTCGTCAAAACTCCTTCTTTATAATACTTGGTAAGCGCTATCTTTTTAAGTAAGATAAATGAAGAGAATTATCATTATTCGCATTATTATAAATTTCAAGACGCTTTTTTCGGTAATCTCTTGGGGTTATGCCAACCTTCTCCTTGAAGTATCGACTAAAGTGTGAAATATTTTCAAAACCACTCTCATACGCGATTTCTTGCACTGGTTTCTTTTCTTCTGCTTCTAGCAAATATTTAACTTGTTTCAGCCGGCACGCCATCACATATTCCATTATCGTATATCCTGTCATCTCTTTAAATACGTGCGATACATATGATTTATTTAAGCAAAGGTTGTACGCAATTTCTGAAATGGTAATTTTATCTTGAAAATGATGCTGAATATAGGATGCGATTTTTTCAGCATGCTCTGCTTTACTGCTAAATTCTTTACTGACATTTAAACAATCATCCCTAAAAAGGAAATTAATCCACACTAGCATTTGACCTAGCAAGAATTTCAGTTCCCATTCCTTCTCGGAGTACATCATGCTCTTACATCGATCAACATGATCCATCTTTTTAAAAATCTCTTCTATCTGTTGAATACTTTGCGAGTTATTTGTACGAATTAGGTAATGGGAATGATGAAATACATTTAGTAATTCTATTGCCTTCATGGAATGTAAGACTGGTTCTATTACTTCTGGAATAAAATGAATATGACTTCTAATGTATTCACCCTCTTCTGGTATATTTGGTTTATGGAGAGCAAGTCCATCCATTAACAAAATATCTCCAGGTTGTAAATCATAGATTTGATTGTTAATAAGGTAACGACAAACGCCTTTGTGGAACATAAAAATTTCAAAATCTTCATGGGAATGTAGTTTTTGATGATCAGGATTTCCGCTTAATTGGTACTTTACTGAGAACAATTTGTCCACTATTATTCTCACTCCTAAGCTATGTTAGTTTTATTTTATTGTATTATAAAACGGAATAAAATAACTAGCAGTGGCAAATTTCATTTCAAATTTTGCTGTGAGTGTTTTCTTTTCATAAATACTTGATTTTTAATTGTTTTGATGATATTAATGTAAACGCATAGTACCATACTAGGCAACCTAGAATATCTCTATGTGACTTGGCCGGGAAAGGAGGATTTAATACCATTAATTGAAAGCGCTATCTTCAAAAATTATATTAAGGATGTGTCTATTATGAGTAGAAAAAGGCTTTATTTTATTTTCATTTTAGTGTTAACAATTAGCTTCGTTTCAACTAATCTTTGGTTATCGCAAGTAAAAGCTACTTCACTAACTAGTGTTATTGAATGGGATGAAAATCGACAGCATATAGACGGATTTGGCGGATCAGGAGCTTTTCAGAAACCATCATATATTATGGAACTTCCAGAACCCCAAAGAACGAAAATTTTAGATATGATTTTTTCTCAAGAGGAAGGCATTGGATTATCCATGGTACGTAACTTAGTTGGAGATGGTGAAGCTACCTCTACAATCCAACCTGAGCCAGGGAAATATGTGTGGGATGAGCCAGATTGGGAATTAAAGAAAGATGATTTTGACAAGGATCAAATTTGGTTTATGAGAGAGGCGGAAAAACGAGGAGTTACTACATTTTTTAGTTCTGTTTGGAGTCCTCCTGCTTGGATGAAGACAAACGATAGTGTAATTGGTACGGGAGAAGGAAAATTAAAGAGAGAAAATTATCAAGACTTCGCAAATTATCTAGCTGAATATGTGCTAGGCTATAAGGAACATTTTGATCTTGATATAACTTATATTTCGATTGCCAACGAACCCCATTATGGTCCAAGTTATTCGGGAGCAGTTTGGACACCAGAGGAAATGAATATATTTATTCGAGATTATCTTGGGCCTACCTTCGAAGAAAGGAATGTTCCGGCTAAAATTGTAATGCCTGAACATATGCATTTTACTGAGGAGTATGCACTTCCATCACTAAATGATCCTGTTACGGTCGATTATATTGATGTAGTAGCTTCACACGCATATGGTATTGGCACTGAGGTCCCAGAATTTCCAGTATCAACAGAAAAAGGTAAAACGATTTGGCAAACAGAATATATGAACCAAGGGGAAGGCTTACAGTCTTATGAATTCAATACGATAAAAGATGGACTGCGCCACGCTAATTTAATTGGAGATATGTTTGATGTAACAGGGATTAGTGCATATTTCTGGTGGTGGCCAGCTGCTGTTAATGGTGCAGATGGTTCTGATTTAATACGTTTGACCACTGATGATGACGGTGAGGTAAATGGAATGTTTAGAGTTTTCAAAAGGTATTATGCATTTGGAAATTATAGTCGATTTATTCGTCCTGGCTATATCATGATTGGGTCAGACACATCCCCTGTTGAAGATGTAAAGATCACTGCATATAAAGATCCGAAAACAAATAATTTTAGTATCGTTGCTGTCAATAATAATGATACAAATCAAACCATCACATTTAAACTAGATCAGTTCCCTGAAAAAATAAAAGAACTTGTCCCATATCGAACATCAGGTAACGAAAACTTGAAAAAATTAGACAATGTGAAGGTTACGAATAACGGTAAATCTATTACGGTGAATTTACGTAGTAATAGTATAACCACTTTTATCCCGAAAGATTATGAGCTTCCAGCATTTGAAGATATGAAGGATGTCTTTTCAAGTTATGAGGCAGAAGAAAATGACGGTCAATCGAAAGGTATTCCAAAAAGTAAGGAAAAAACATACATTAAGCATGTTAGAAACGGCGACTATATTAAGTATGAAAATATAAATTTTGCAGATGGTACAGCTAATGGCCAACCTGGAATGGAACATATTTTATCAATGGATGCTTCTGTGAGGCCAATAAACGGGGGATTGATTGAAATTCGACTTGATGATCCAGTAGACGGACCCGTCGTAGGAGAAATGTCCGTTTCAACAGATAACTCTAATAAATGGGAAACAGTTTCGACCATGATTGATACAAATCCATCTGATGGTGCGTATGGTTTCCATGACATGTACCTTGTATTTAAAGGAGATAGCAGGAAAAAGCTTTTTGCTATAGATAAATTTACTTTCAATGATGGAATTGAAGAGCCTATCGAACTAGAAAAGCTTTTGTTTGATTATGAAGATGGCACAACGAATGGCTGGAAAGGTAGAGGGGGATCAGAAATATTAGAAGCTACACAAGTAGAGAAGCAATCTGGTGAATTTAGTTTAAAAACAACTAATCGGACTTCCTCTTGGCACGGGCCTTCTATTGATATTACAGACATGGTTGTAAAAGGAGAAGAATACGAATTCTCAGCCTATTTCTGTTTCGTTGATGCACCTAAAACTCCTAGTACGGTCAAATTCATGCTTGAAATAACAGATTTCGGAGGCACAACTTATTTACCACTTGAGGAGATAGAAACCAATAACGGTGAATGGATCCCATTAACAGGAAACTATACGATCAGTCAGGAAATTTCTTCCTTGAAATTATATGTTGAAACTTCCAATCCTGAAGATTCATTTTATATCGATAATGTTATAATTGATCCAATAAACTAATCTTTCCATCTAATATGAAACCTAATCCCCTGTCTTATCCAGTGATGACAGGGGATTCTTAAATTACATATTTATCTTCATTTTCTCTAAGCTAGATATAATTTCCTCTACAGACTTACCTAAGTTAGATTCCACAGCAGCAATATAAGAACCTTCTACAACTGGAATATCCTCAGCAATACGTATATTCGAAGACTCCAGTAATTCCATCGCCATTTCTGCGTTCATTTTAGCACTACCTAGATCATAAAAGATAATAGCACCACTTTCACCTGCAGCTTGTTCAATAGCTTCTTGGATTTTTTCTATACTCGTACCAATTTCATTGTCCTCTGTTCCACATGCCAGTGAAAGTGGCACATCATCGATAACTTGATCAATCAATGCCCTGATTCCTTGACCAATCGGAAAACTGTGGGAAACAATAATGATTCCTACCTTTTCTGCCATCTCTATTCCTCCAAATCGATTACTTCGGCCAGTGCTTCAAAAATATAAAAGGAAGACATCGAACCAGGATCTACATGTCCTTTGGAACGTTCTTTGAGATAAGAAGCTCGGCCTTTCGTTGCAGCCATTTCTCGTGTGTCCTCAATCGTTGCCTGACAAACTTCTAGAATACCGTGCCAATCTTGTACATCTTCTTCTTGAAGAAAGTTTGCTACTTGCTTCCATACATCATACATGGTTTTCTCTCCAAAATCTGCTTTACCACGAGCTTGGAGGCCTTCGACTGCATCATTTATCGCTTGTTTAAAGACTTTCTGATCTACTTCTTTCCCTTGCATTGCCAAAGACATTTTGAGAAACGCAGTTCCATACAAAGGACCTGATGCTCCACCTACTTTTGCCATTAATGTCATCGCAGCGCTTTTTAGGACATCCGCTGCGGAATCATATGATGTATGATTAACTTTTGCGACAACTTCATGGAATCCACGCGCCATATTAATGCCGTGATCCCCATCTCCGATCGCTTGATCCAGTTCTGTTAATTGATCTTTATGATCAAACATTCTTTTTTGAATTTCTTTCATCCAGTCCTTGGCTTTATCAACCGTTAATATAATCATCCAATTCTCCTTTTACACGTGAAATGCAATCGTTTTGACATCTTGAACTAATAAATCCTTTAATTCACTATCCAATTTTAATAATGTTATCGAGAATCCTTCCATATCAAGAGATGTCATATATTCCCCTACCCAGGTTTTGTACAGTGTAATCTCTTTTTCCATTAAAATCTCAGAGATCTTTCTATTTACAATATGTAGCTCCATTTCAGGTGTTGACCCTAAACCGTTTACCATTAATGCAACTTCTGCTTTCTCATAATTTATATCTGCTAAAATCTTGTCAACTAAAATGGTAGTTATGTTATCCGCTTCCTCCAATGGTAGTCGTTCTATCCCTGGCTCACCATGGATACCTATACCAATTTCCATCTCGTTATCTGCTAATGTAAAGCTTGGTTTTCCAGCAGCAGGTACAGTACATGATGATAATGCCACACCCATAGATCGAACATTTGCAATCGTTTTTTCAGCGACAGCTCTTACTTCTTCAAGTGATGCTCCCGTAGCTGCCTTAGCACCAGCTATTTTATGAACAAACACCGTGCCAGCAATTCCCCTTCTTCCCACTGTAAAGGTACTATCTTCCACAGCAACATCGTCATTCACAATTACACTTGCTATTTCTATCCCTTCCATTTCCGCCATTTCTTGTGCCATTTCAAAATTCATGACATCGCCCGTATAATTCTTGATAATTAAAAGAACACCATTTCCACTGTCCACCGCTTTAATTGCTTCGATTATTTGGTCAGGTGTTGGAGACGTGAAGACCTCTCCTGCTACGGCTGCATCTAACATACCTTTTCCAACAAATCCAGCATGTGCTGGCTCATGACCACTTCCGCCACCACTTACAATACCGACTTTTCCCTGTACCGGCGCATCACTTCTCGAAATGACAGTTGTACCTGGAAGCCTTTTCAGAAAGGTCGGATAAGCAGTCACTAATCCATCTAACATTTCATCCACGACATGATTGGCATTATTTATCACTTTTTTCATTTACCCATCACCTCTTTTTATTTATTTTCATCATAGCGGAAATTAATTGATTTTTCCAGTTTTTAGACAATAAAGATATAGTGGACTCAGCATGTTCGACTAAGTCCACTATTTCCTTTATTTATTAGTTGGATGTACAGCTTCGTATAATAATTGGTCCAGTTCCTCTGTATATGCTTCTTTAGTTTGATCGGACCATTTAAAGATTTGTTGCATCTCATGAATGACTGCTTGCTTCTCTTTTCTAACCCAGTTAATATCAAAGAATAGTGCACCTGTTCTACGAATAAAAAAGTCAACTGGTTTACAAGTCGCTTCATGCTCGATACTATAATGAAGCATTGCATATGTTACCGGTGCAAGAGAATGACCCTTGTTTACAGCTTGTTGATAGTAATCATAAACAATCGGAATATTAGAGCCATAACGTTGTACAAGCATTTTAGCCTCTTCTGCTGATAATCCTACTTCTACCCCTTTGGCAATTTGTTCTGTCATGTATGCTTTAAAACCTTTTGATCCACCAACATCACCACCTGATATTGGTAAATGCTTCGTATCACTCGGATAAAAGACCTTTTTTTCTGCCTGCACCATTTTATCACGAATGACATTTACAACATGTTCTGCCATTTTTCGATAACCTGTTAATTTACCACCGGCAATCGAAATAAGACCAGAATCTGATTCAAAAATCTCATCCTTACGTGAAATTTCGGAAGGATCTTTTCCCTCTTCATGAATTAATGGTCGTAATCCGGCCCAACTAGATTCAACATCATCAGCTGTAATCTGCTGATCAGGAAACATAAACGCTATCGCATCTAATACGTAATCCCTGTCTGCTTCCGTCATTGTCGGGTGTGCGATATTTCCTTGATAGACAGTATCTGTTGTTCCAACATACGTCTTCCCTTCACGTGGAATTGCAAATACCATTCGACCATCAGGTGTATCAAAATAGATCGCTTGTTTTAAAGGGAAACGTGATTGATCAAAGACAAGATGAATCCCTTTCGTCAATTGCAATGTTTTTCCTTTTTTGGAATGATCTTTTTCACGAATGGTATCTACCCATGGACCAGCGGCATTAACAATATATGTTGCATTCATTTCATGTACTTCATCAGTTAATTGATCAACTATCTTTACTCCGTTGACACGGCCGTTTTCATAGAGGAGATCAGATACTTTTGCATAGTTTAAGGCAAGAGCTCCTTTTTCCACTGCTTTTTTCATGACTTCCATCGTTAGTCTTGCATCATCGGTACGGTATTCGACATAATAGCCTGCACCTTTAAGTCCTTCATCTTTCAATAACGGTTCGCGTTTGATCGCTTCTTCCCGGCTAAGCATTTTTCGACGTTCTGATTTTTTAACGCCTGCAAGGAAATCGTACACCCGTAATCCAATGTTAGTTGAAAAAGGACCGAATGTCCCTTCTTGATAAAATGGAAGCATCATCCATTCAGGTGTTGTCACATGAGGACCATTTTCATATACAATCTCTCTTTCTTTCCCTACCTCAGCAACCATTTTCACTTCAAATTGTTTTAAATAACGTAACCCACCATGGACAAGCTTGGTAGATCTGCTTGAAGTACCCGCTGCAAAATCCTGCATTTCAACAACGGCAACATTTAACCCTCGTAAAACAGCATCAAGAGCAATTCCTGCACCTGTAATGCCACCACCTATTATGATCATATCCAATGAATTCTGTTTCATTTGATCAAACGTATTACTGCGATTTTTGCTTGAAAAAGTCATAGATTTCTCCCCTTTAAGTTCTGACAATCAATTGTTGTTCGTTTTTGGTTACAATAATAGTTTTTATTACGGAGCTGATCGTCCGTAATACTTCCGCCAATCGAAGTCTCACTTATTTTTTTATTTAAAAAGCCTGGTTGCTTCGACAGCTTTCTTCCAGCCTTTATATAGATCATCTCGCGTTTGACTGTCCATCTCACTATTGAATTGTTTATCTACCTTCCATTGACTGCTAATATTGTCTCTACTTTCCCAATAACCAACAGCTAAACCAGCTAAATAAGCTGCTCCCAATGCAGTTGTTTCAATCACTTCCGGTCTTTCTACTGGAACGTCCAATAAGTCACTTTGGAACTGCATTAAGAAATTATTCGCAACAGCACCACCGTCAACGCGTAATGATTTCACCTCGATATTTGAATCCTCAATCATCGCACCAAGTACATCCTTCGTCTGATATGCAATCGACTCTAATGTGGCACGGATAAAGTGTTCTTTTGTAGTACCTCTCGTTAAACCAAATACGGCACCACGAGCATCACTATCCCAATACGGTGTTCCTAACCCTACAAATGCCGGCACTAGATAAACACCGTCGGCTGACTCCACTCTTTCTGCATAGCTTTCCGTTTCTCCTGCATCTTTAAACATGCGTAATCCATCACGTAACCATTGAACAGCACTTCCGGCAACAAAGATACTTCCTTCCAGCGCATACTCCACCTTTCCATCGACACCACAAGCTAATGTGGTTAACAAGCCATGGTCGGACCTAACAGGCTCTTCACCAGTGTGCATCAGCATAAAGCAGCCTGTTCCATACGTATTTTTCACCATTCCTTTTTCAAAGCATGCCTGACCGAATAATGCTGCTTGCTGATCTCCTGCAGCACCAGCAATTGGAACATTCTGACCAAAGAAATGATAATCAACCGTTTCCCCATATATTTCCGACGATGATTTTACTTCTGGCAGCATGCTTTTGGGCACATCTAATATATCTAATAATTCTTCATCCCATTTCAAATCATAAATGTTGTACATTAAAGTACGGGAAGCATTGGAATAATCAGTTACATGGGCTTTGCCTCCAGTTAACTTGTAAATTAACCATGTATCTATGGTTCCAAAAAGTAACTTGCCTTGTTCTGCTTTTTCACGCGCTCCCTCTACGTGATCTAGAATCCATTTCACCTTTGTTCCAGAGAAATAAGCGTCAATCAATAGACCTGTTTTCTGACGGAATGTATCTTGGTAACCTGCTTCACGTAATTCCCGGCAAATATCTTCTGTCTGACGGGATTGCCAGACAATTGCTTTATAAATAGGTTTACCTGTTTCTTTATCCCAAACAACTGCTGTTTCACGTTGATTGGTAATCCCGATTCCGGCAATTTGGGATGCTTCGATATCTGCTTTTCTTAATGCTTCTGCAATACATGCCAATATAGAAGTCCATATTTCATTAGCATCGTGCTCCACCCAGCCAGACTTCGGGAAAAATTGTTGAAATTCCTGCTGTCCAACTTCAACAATCTCTCCTTTCTGATCAAAAATGATCGCTCTTGAACTAGTTGTTCCCTGATCAATTGATAAAATATACTTTTCCATTATACTTCCTCCCCAAAATGTATTTATCTCCGTAAGCCCCCACTGACGGTAGTCTCACAGTATCTTTTAAACCGCTTCCTTTTCGGAAGAATTATTGGTTGACTTGATAGGTCCGTTATGCTTTTTCAGTTCTGCAGTTAACGCTACGCCTAATATAACTGCTATCACAACCGACATGATCCAAAATAAAAGCGTGATTTCACCTACAAAGATAGCATTATAAAAAACGGCTCCATAAACACCACCGATAATCGGACCTATTACCGGTATCAAAGCATAACCCCAATCGGAATCTCCCTTTCCAATAATCGGTAAGACAGCATGAGCAATTCGTGGCCCTAAGTCTCTGGCTGGATTAATGGCATAACCAGTTGTTCCCCCCAGTGACATCCCGATTGCTATAATCAACAAACCTACTATGGCAGGGTTTAATCCTTCCGTAAATTGATTGGCACCGATAAATAACAGCCCCATAATTAATACAAAGGTTCCGATTATTTCACTGACTAAATTGGAAGGTGTACTTTTTACTGCAGGGTCTGTAGAAAAAACGGCTAACTTTGCCCCTTTATCTTCTGTTTCCTTCCAGTGTGGTAAGTATTGAAAGAAGACAATGACTGCTCCAATAAATGCACCGATCAATTGCGCACTAACATACATCGGAACTTTGGCCCATGGGAATTCGCCAATTGAAGCAAAACCTATTGTTACAGCAGGATTGATATGTGCTCCTGAGACATTTCCTACAGCATAAACTCCCATCGCAACAGCTAATCCCCAGCCTATTGAAATGACGACCCAACCTGCTCCTTCTGCTTTTGATTTCTTCAGAACCACTCCACCGACAACACCACCACCAAAGATGATCAGTATCATCGTTCCGATTAATTCAGCTAAAAACTCTGACAAAATGATCCACCCCTTATCTTTAATAAGTCTTCCATCAACAAGAGATGCACGTGCAGTGCCAGAAAAAAAGCCCACACAGCCTTTTACGCACCACTTCCTAGGAAAGTACGCAAATTGCTGTGTGGACTCCTTATCTCCGACACGTTCTTTAACTTGTTAATTACAACAATACACTTCATGTAAAGCGCTGTCAACGATTTTCTTCTATCTTTTTTTCACCAAAGTTCTACATTAGAAGTCGTAATTGCTACCGCTCCTTGCTGCAGTGCATGATCAATATTTTCTCTAGATTTAATTAATCCACCTGCAATAACTGGTATACCTGTTTGGTTTGCTACTTCCCCGATCACATCCGGAATAATACCTGGCAATACCTCAATGTAATCTGGTTGGGTTTTAGATACTAACTCAATGTTCTTGGTAATTGCTGAACTATCAATAGCAAATAGTCGCTGTATAGCAACAATATTACTCTTTTTCGCCATCGCAATAACGTTTGCTCTTGTCGAAATAATGCCATCGACTTTTACATGGCGAATTAAAAACTCCATGCCATACTGATCAACCTTCAATCCGTTAATTAAATCTGCATGCACTAATATTTTCTTATGGTTTTTTTTAGCATATTGAACGATCTGTGGAAGCTGAGCAATCCGTGTTTCAAGAATAATAAATAGTCCGTGATCACTTTCAAGAATTTTGTCAAAGTCTTTCATATTTCGAACTGCTGGCAAAACGCCTTCTAGTTTCATGATTTCCCCTCTTTTTTTGAATGGTTTGCGATTCTCTTTCATTTAGCATAAACTTAATATAGAGATAGACTCAACTATTATACATAGAATGCGCGGATTTTCAGACAATTACGACAATAAAGAAAAATCATTATTCTTTTTGTCAAAATCATGTTATCATAATAGGTGTGTCTATTTTATGAACTATTTTCATTTATTATCTCTGACGACTATAAGGCAGTGTGAAATCGATCGTCCAGTTTAAGTCCTCTAACCAATTCCAACCAACTATCAATGCAAGTTATTCAAAGCACGACACTATTAAATGCATACGTTTATTTCATAACATTAATTGAAAGAAAATTTTGAAAGGAAGTGGGACAAATGACAATAACATCAGCCGAAAAAGTCAATGTATCATTGCTCAAAGATGTCGAATACTTAACCAAGATTTTAGACGATGTATTGCTTCATGAAGGTGGCGATACGTTGTTAAATACAGTTAAAGAGATTCGTGTTCTTTCCACAGAATTTAGAGAGACACAAGATGCTACTACTCAAGATAAAATTAAACAAAAAATTAATGAACTGGAGCCGGGATTGAGAAAAACTGTTATTCGTGCTTTCTCTATCCATCTGCACTTGTTAAACATTGCCGAGCAAAACTACCGTACAAGAAGACGCCGGGAATATCAAGCACAGGATGCAAATATTATTCAGCCTGGTTCTTTAGAAGCTGGAGTTAAAACACTAATTGATAACGATGTTAGTCCAGAACAGATTACAGATTTACTTGAGAAATTGTCATTAGAATTAATTATGACCGCACACCCAACTGAGGCAACGAGAAGAACTATCTTACAAATTCATAAAAGAATTGCTCGTTTATTAACTCAGTGGGATTATTCCTATACAAGATATGAGAAAAAAATGATCAAAGAGCGAATTGCAAATGAAATAACCTTCTTATGGCAAACACAAGAAATCAGACAAAAGAAACCATCTGTTATGAAAGAGGTTTCTAATGGGTTATATTATTTTGACCGTGTTCTATTTGATGTTTTACCCAAAATACATGACGATCTTGAGGATTTATTATTTGAAAAATATAACCAACGTTGGAATATCCCTTCATTCTTACGCTTTGGTTCTTGGATCGGCGGTGACCGTGACGGTAACCCAAATGTAAAAGCAACAACGACATTCGAAACATTAAAACGCCAGCGTGAACTAGTCTTAAGAAAATATAAAGAGGCACTTGATACATTAAAAGATCGCTTAAGTCATTCCGATTCTAAGATCGAAGTGAGTGAAGCTTTAAGAGATTCTATTGAGAAAGATCGTAAAGAATTAGCCTATAATGGCTGGCATAAAGACGATGAAGTATATCGAGTAAAACTTTCTCTTATGCTGAAAAAATTAGAATTTACCGAAAGAGATGATGAACGCGGTTATGCGAAAGCTGAAGAGTTACTGGAGGATTTAAACCTTATCCGTGAAAGCATGAAAATTCATCATCCAAATTACAATCCTGTTAAGCTTTTACGCAAAGTAATTCGTCAAGTTGATCTTTTCGGATTCCACCTTGCATCATTGGATATCCGAAACCATAGTGGTGAGCACGAATCAGCGCTTAGTGAAATATTCCATAAGGTTGGGATAGCTGAGGGATATAAATCTTTAGACGAGGAGGAAAAAGTTAAAACACTTGTTTCTGTTCTAGAGAATCCTCGCCCACTCATTTCTATATATGATGAATTCAGTCCTGAAACATTAGAAGTAATTGACACGTTCCGTATGATCAAGCGTGCTCAGGACACATTTGGTTTACGTGCGATTGAAGTATACTTAATCAGTATGACAGACAATGTAAGTGATCTTCTAGAAGTACTAGTACTAGCTAAAGAAGCTGGACTCTATCGTGTCTATCCAGATGGAAAAGTAGTTAGTCGCATCCATGTGGCACCACTTCTGGAAACAATAGATGACCTGAAAAACGGACCTGAAATGATTAAAAAATTATTTGATATTCCTTTATATCGTAAACATCTGGAAGCACGTGGTGACCTACAGGAAGTAATGCTTGGCTACTCTGACAGTAGTAAAGATGGCGGTAACATCACAGCAAACTGGGAGTTATATCAGGCACAACAAGAAATTCATGATATTGCATCTAGTTATGGTGTTAAATTAAAATACTTCCACGGACGCGGTGGATCACTTGGTCGTGGTGGTGGACCATTATATTCCAGTCTATTATCACAACCAGCTGTAACACTTGGTGATGGTGTTAAAATTACTGAACAAGGGGAAGTATTATCATCTCGATATTTACTAGAAGATATTGCCTACCGTAGTTTAGAACAAGCTACCTCTACCCTGCTTACTGGTATCATGGGATTAAATGATGATAATACAAACATGAAACCTTCACAAGAAGAAGTGGATGCGATGAGTCTAATTTCTGAATACGCATTGAAGAAATATCAATCGTTAGTTTTTGAAGATCCAGGATTTATCCAATACTTCAACCAAGCAACTCCTTTACACGAATTAGGTGACTTGAACATTGGTTCCCGTCCGATGAAGCGTAAAGGCAGTGACCGCTTTGAAGATCTACGTGCAATCCCTTGGGTATTCGCTTGGACTCAAAGTCGTCAATTACTGCCAGCGTGGTATGCTGCAGGTACCGGCTTTAAGAAATATCTTGATGAAACAGGAAACCTAGACTTACTGAAAAAAATGTATGAAAAATGGCCATTCTTTAATGCAACGATCAATAATCTACAGATGGCCCTAACTAAAGCAGATATTCAAACTGCCCAGGAATATGCTAATATGATGCAAGATAAGGAAATTAGTTCTCGTATCTTTAACGCTATTAAAGAAGAATATAGCCAAACAAAAGATATCGTCTTAACAATTACGGGACAAGAGGAATTACTTGATAATCGTCATAACATTAAAGAGTCGGTTAGACTACGTAATCCTTTAGTAGATCCATTAAATTTATTACAAGTTCAACTCGTATCACAATTACGCAATCAGGGAGAAGAAAGCGAGAAATATGATGAACTGTTAATGGAAGCTCTCCTTACCATTAATGGTGTCGCTGCCGGTCTGCGTAATACAGGTTAATATCATTATTGAGAAGCCTTTAAGCAATGTGCTTAAAGGCTTTTATATGTTAACAAGATAATGACTTCCGAATCGCCCTATCTTTTGCTCAATTATTATAAGGAAAACCTCTAATTTTATTTGATACATTTCCCCGTAATGATAAGTTTACCGGGAAAAACTCATCATTTCCCTAGACACATTTCCCGGTAAATCAAACTTTATCGGGAAATCTTACGGTTATTTTAACAGCTTATCTTATTACATATCTTTCATCGTTAACATATTATTCTCGTAGTATTAACCATCGTTTTAATTTGGATATATGACCACTCGAATCTAGAAACTAAGTGCTTGGACAGGTTTAACGTCCCATTGACCACGGGTAATGGAATAGTAAAGACAATGATAAAAGCTATATAAGGGAGATTCAACCGCGCCCTCTAGTCGGTACCACTCAAAATTTGTGTCTAAAATATGAACTAATTGTTACAAAAGTATGAACTTTATGTTATACTAACACTGAAAACACTTACAAACTAAAGCTTGAGGTGACTCAGTATGGATATATTGTTAATTTTCTTGTTAATTTTTAGTTTCACTCCTTTTTTACTTTGGGGCGATAATTGGAAGAAAACTGCGCTAGGCCAAATACCTTTTGTTATTGGTGCATGGTTTACCTTTATAAAATATGTAACCGTTGGAATAGGACCTGGAGAGGCCTATTTATGGGGAATATTCATTGCCAATCTGATATACGGTCATATTGCCTTTACTATTGTGCTACTTGAAATGCGAAAATCAATTAAAGTACATCAACCAATGGTACAACAAAATAATTAATCAAGATGATGTGATTATTGCATCATCTTTTTTTATATTTATGATTTCTCAACTTCTTGTTCCTCCTTAATTCCACCAAACGCTCCTCTCTTCCTTTTTAAGATTGATTGAAAGCGGTATCTCATTTATACTTTACTAAAAAGGATCTTATTTATTGGAGGAAGTGTTATGAAAATTGTTGTTGCACCTGATTCTTATAAAGGAAGTCTTTCCGCTACGGAAGTCGCAAATACGATAAAGACAGCAATTCAAGCAAGTGGAAGTCATGAAGTTATCACCAAACCAATGGCAGATGGTGGTGAAGGTACGATCGAGGCAATCTTATCAGCTACATCTGGAGAACAAGTCCAGATCTCTACACTCGGACCATTAGGCACTACAATTCAAACGAGCTATGCTATTATTAACCAGACTACTGCTGTCATTGAAACAGCCATGCATGCAGGATTGTATCAAGTTCCCACTGAAAAGCGAAATCCTGATTTGACGACGACTTACGGTATGGGACAAGCGATTCTCGATGCATTAGATAAAGGCTGTCAGCAATTTATTGTCGGTCTCGGTGGTAGTGCTACGAACGATGGTGGTTTAGGTTTATTACAAGCACTTGGATTAAAAGCATTTGATAAAAATGGTAATCCTGTCGATAAATTTGGCAAAGACCTGTTACATATTGACACTGTTCAATTGGATGATTTAGACCCACGTATTCAAGATGTTGACTTTCGAATTGCATGTGATGTCGATAATCCTTTATGTGGAAAGCTTGGTGCAAGTGCTATATACGGTCCACAAAAAGGCGCATCTTCGGAACAAATCCGATTATATGATAATGCTTTAAACAAATTTGCTCATCTGATAGAAGATCAGTTACATCATAGTTGGCAGCAGGTTCCCGGTGCTGGTGCTGCTGGTGGTTTAGGATTCGCGTTCCTATCACTTGGAGGTCAATTAGAATCTGGGGCATCTTTAATTGCTGATGCTATCCATCTAGAACAAAGTATCAAAACAGCTGACCTTATTTTCACTGGTGAGGGTCAAAGTGATGAACAAACCTTATATGGGAAAGCACCCGGTTTTGTGGCAGAAACTGCTCATAACTATAACACACCAACCATTTTATTATCTGGCAGCTTGGGCGGTAATACTGCAAAATTAAGAGAACATTTTGCAGGCTGTTTTTCCATTGTTAATCAGCCCTTAAGCCTTGCGGAATCTATGGAAAACACCTCTACTTTGTTAAAGGAACAAACGTTGCAAATTATGTCATTGATTCAAGCATTAAAGAAAGAGAGATAACTTGTTTCATTTGTCGCTTTTTGCGATAATGTAAGAGACATTCATTAATTAGGAGGTCTTTTGCTTGAACGATACATACAATGATACCAAATTGAAAGTTTTTTCTTTAAACTCCAACCTGCCGTTAGCTGAAGAAATTGCTCATCATATTGGTATTGATTTAGGTAAGTCATCTGTCAAAACATTTAGTGACGGAGAAATTCAAATTAATATTGAAGAAAGCATTAGAGGTTGTGATGTTTTCGTTATTCAATCGACGTATGATCCTGTTGAAGATCATATGATGGAATTACTAATTATGATAGATGCTTTGAAGAGGGCTTCTGCAGCATCCATTAATGTCGTGATTCCTTATTATGGTTATGCGCGTCAGGATCGAAAATCTCGTGCACGAGAACCAATCACTGCTAAGTTGATCGCAGATTTAATCCAAAAAGCTGGTGCAGACCGAATTATTTCTATTGATTTACATGCACCCCAAGCACAGGGCTTTTTCGATATTCCTGTAGACCCAATTACAGCTGTCCCGATTATCGGAAGCTACCTATATGCAAAACAATTAGAGAATATTGTTGTAGTAGCACCTGACCATAGCAGTGTATCACGCGCCAGACATTTAGCTGATCAGTTAAAAGCTCCGATAGCTATTGTAGACCGCAGAGGTCCGAGAGACAGCGCATCTACTATCAATATCGTTGGTGATGTTGAAAACAAAACAGCAATTATTATAGATGATATTATTGATACCGGACGACGTATTACGACTAGTGCAGAAGCATTAAGAAAACATGGTGCAAATCTGGTGTATGCGTGTACAACTCATCCTGTACTTTCGGGAATAGCCGTCAATAAAATTGCTGAATCCGATATAAAAGAATTAATCGTTACGAATACAATTCCATTATCTGAAGAAAAACAAATCGATAAAATTACACAATTAACTGTAGCCCCTGTTGCAGCCGAAGCGATTATCCGTTTATATGAACATCAATCTGTCAGCTCACTGTATAACTAAAGCATTAGCTACTGATATAGCAACTGGTTTATTGTAGTTCTCTACATACCAGTTGCTATACTTTGTTGCCTTCAATTTTTGCTCTATTCCACATAACCGTTATTTTATCTCACCCCTTTCCTCGCCTTTTGCTTTGATCGATTCTTCCTTCAGGTGATTTCTCCAAAGCATAAGCGTCCATATTAACCATTGATGCTGCTGCATTCTTCTGCCCATAAGGATTATCTGATTCCACTAACTAGCATAACCAGAAATAACATAGATTAACAATTACTGTATACGTCGACTTCCTTCTTTTCTTGTCAACTTATCATACAGACTTTTTTTGCACACCTTCTGGGCGAATACATATGATAGCCATATAAAGAGAGGAAGAGATGTCATGCAAAAAAAAGTATCTATACCACAATTGATTACCATCTCCTCCCCAATCTGCTTACTTCTTTTATGGGAGTTTTGTTCACAGTTCGAGATATTAGACCCTCGTTTCTTTCCAGCACCCACTTTGATCTTACAAACACTTGTGCAGATGGGAGAGTCTGGGGAGCTTTTTAATCATGTAACTGTTAGTTTAACGCGAATTGTATTTGGGTTCTTACTCGGGGTTATTCCTGCAATCTGTATCGGGCTATTAATGGGGATGTATCGTTATTTCAGACATTTTTTCTCACCTATCATTATGATTTTTATGCCGATTCCAACATTGGCGATGCTTCCTATTATCCTAATTCTGTTTGGGATCGGAGAATTCTCGAAAATGATTACTATTGCAATTAGTGTCTTTTTTCCAGTGGCTATCAATACCGCAGCAGGTGTTGCGAATATCGATAAGATCTACGTGGACGTCGCCAAGAATTATCAAGCCAATGCAAAAGACTTCTTTTTCAAAATTGCACTTCCCGGCTCATTACCAGTTATGCTGGAAGGGATACAAATGGGCCAGGCGATCGCACTACTGACAATAGTAGCAGCCGAAATGATCGGTGCTAATTCGGGAATCGGCTACCTAATTTGGATGAATTATAAAGCCTTTCTACTGCCACAAATGTATGTCGGATTATTGCTTATTTCGTTTTTTGGTTACTTTTTCTCCTTATTACTAAGAGGAATAGAACGAAAATTATTGCCCTGGAAATAACGTAGAAAAGAGGGATAAAGTTGTCAAAAATTGAGATTAATCAATTATCGAAAAAATTTATTAAACGAAATAAGTATATCGAAGCTTTACAGGACATCACGTTATCGATTCAACCAGGAGAATTCGTCTGTTTACTAGGTCCAAGTGGCTGCGGAAAAACAACCTTACTTAGAATTTTAGCTAATTTAGAAAAACCGAGTGCTGGTGAAGTAATCATTCACCAGACAGATAAAGAAAAGCCATTACAATCGATGGTTTTTCAAGAAAATGGAATCATTCCTTGGCTCACGGTAGAAGAAAATGTTGCATTCGGGTTAAAAATGAGACATTTACCAAGTGCTTATATAAAAGAACGCACCGAATATTATTTATACAAAGTTGGTTTAACTAATTTCAAACGATTGTATCCGAAAGAACTATCTGGTGGTATGAAGCAGCGAGTTAGTATTGCACGAGCTTTTGCAAATGACCCGGAAATTTTATTAATGGATGAACCATTTGCAGCCTTAGATGAACAGAACAAATTCATTTTACAAGAAGAATTACTTTCGATTTGGCAGGAAACTAAGAAAACGGTTCTTTTTATCACCCATAGTATTGATGAAGCACTATTGCTTAGTGATCGAATTCTACTAATGAGCTCACAACCCGGAAGAATTGTTCAAGACATTAACATTGAGATGAAACGACCACGATCAATTGAAAAAGTACGATCCGATTCAGCCATGACAGACATTTTCTTAGATGTATGGGAGCATCTGCAAAATGAAGTAAAGCAAGCCAGATTATAGTGAGTAATTGTAATGGAGGAATAACAATGAAAAAATTTCTATTTTTAATAATGACAGTTGTCGCGTTCTTGGTTATAAGTGGTTGTCAATCATCCGATTCCAATCAACAGAGTGACGGCGAAAATACTGATTCTTTAACCCCACTTGATGAGACCGCCAAAGTAGTGATCGCAGAAGATGGATCCGCTTCTGGAGCAGGTTTTTACATCGCAAAAGATAAAGGCTATTTTGAAGAGTATAACATTGAAGTAGAATTCGCAACGTTTGGCAACAGTGATGAAATGTTGCCTGCTGTTGCAGCTGGTGAAGTTGATGTAGCCGGTGGTATATCTTCCGCTTCTTTCTTCAATTCGATCGCACAAGGTATTGATGTTCGCTTTATTGCTGACAAAGGTCATAACAATCAAGGCAGTTCCTACTTTACCTTTGTTGTAAGAGAAGATTTAAAGAATGAAATTAAAGATTATCCTGATGTAAAAGGTAAGAAAATTGCTGTTTCTACAGAAAACGGTGTTGATCATTATATTTACAATGAAATGCTGAAACATGCCGATGTTTCGCAAGATGATGTAGAATTTGTCTTGATGAGTGACTTTAGTAACATGATGTCTGCGATGGGAAATGAACAAATTGATCTTGCTTTGCAAATTGAACCTCTTATTACACAAGGAGAGAATCAAGGCATACACCAGCGTTTCCACGATGCAACCGACTATGCTCCAGAAGCGCAAATCGCAATGGTTTTAGGTTCACCAAAGTTTTTAACAGAACGACGAGATGTTGCCGTTCGCTTTATGGCAGCATACTTGAGAGGAGTTCGTGATTACCATGACCTCTTTATAAAGGATATCGATGACAACGGTGAAGTTATCTCTATCATGGCCAATCACACAGCATTGAAAGATGAAGCGCTATGGAAAGAAGTTGGTGTAACAGGTTTAAATCCAAATGGCTATATATTTGAAGAAGACGTAGAGAAACAATACCAATTCTATAAAGAAAATGGTGCGATTCAAGGAGAATTAGATTTTGATCAAATTATTGATATGTCGCTTGTTGAGGAAGCATTAGATTTAATTGGAACATATGAAGAATAATAATTGCCCTTCCTATTTCAATCTAATAAATGGTTATAACAGGAAATTATTGATAGAATGGAATAGTAAATGGAATAGGAGGGATTGTATGGACGTAATAGAAGCTATTAAAAACAGAAGAGAAATTACAAGATACCTAGATCGTGAGATTGATAAGGAAGTATTGGAAGCAGTAGTTGATGCTACCTATTTTGCTCCTACCGGAAATAATTTACCATCCAAAGATATTATCGTGATAACTGATCCAGAAAAATTAGCTGCTTTAAAAGACACTACACCGTTTATGCCATGGATTGCCGACGCTAAGGCAGCAGTTGCTATCACCGGTCGACCAAATGTTAGTAAGTATTGGTTACAGGACAGTTCCATTGCAGCTGGATATTGCTGGTTAGCGGCAGTAGAACAAGGATTAGTTGGTGCTTTCGGTGCAATCTATCATGCAGAGGACGCCGAAGAATCAGAGAAACGTGAAAGTCATGCCAGAAAAATCTTAGCTATTCCTGCAGATCGACAAGTAGTGGCCATCATCGGTCTTGGTTATCCAGCTGAGACAAAGCCACCGAAAAAGCATATACCAAAAGAAGATATGGTACATTATGAATATTTTGGGGCTTAATGATTGAAGGTTTTGACAGGTTTTCCTCAACTTTTTAAACTTACCGTAACTTCACATTCATGCGTGACTATTATTTCAAGAACATTTACTAGCAACTTCAGGGTATTTACTGGCAACTTTTCGATTTTACTGGCAACTCCGGACCTTTTACTGGCAACTTTTCGATTTTACTGGCAACTCCGAGGCATTTACTGGCAACTATATCAATAGAAGCGAGGATTATCCCCGCTTCTCTATTAAATCAGCCAATTTCCACTCTTTGTCTTCTAAATAAATAATCCCGTTCTCTAATCTTGGCAACTCTGCTTTCGCTTGTGTCGGTGATCCGTAAAAGGCATGTACAAATAGATGAGTTCCCTTGTTTAATGATTTTGTTAGTGTTGGAATTACCGTTCGTTTTTGCATCAAATTCGTATTGGCATTCGGATAAATATGCTTATTTTCAGCATCTCCACTAAGGGCTATAGCTGACACTTGTCCATGGTCTGTTGTCACTGACTTCTCATCTATAGTAATACCGGATTCTGATAATCCAAGCGCAAACCCTCCATCAGCTATGTCCAGTGGTCGTTTGGAGGTAATTTCATGAATACGTATGTGCCACGGTAATCCAGGAATGATCCATGTACGAATGTCAACATCTTGCCACGGCGCCCACACCATATAGATATAATCATTCTCTACCTTTTTCTCCATGACTTGTCTCTTAACGCGAAACAATTGATCTTGTTCACTGAGTGCTAACATATTATCAAAGGCACCTTGATCCAATCCCCACTCTCCACGTGGTACACTAAAACCAAAATAATTCGAATAAGCAAACTTTTCATATTTGCTGGACGTATGAGTATGTGCATTTGTATGCTGATAACCGGAAGTGAAAGCTACAACATGTTCGTCATGACGTTTAATTACTAAGGAAGCTTTTGCTAGTCGTTTTGATTTTGGTAGCGAAGGTAATGGCTGCTCATCCACTTGCCAAAAAGGATGATCCTCAGGCAAAGCTAATAGAAGAAACGATTTAAATGCCCAGTACGGTGAGCCTGGCGCATTATAGTTTTCTGCCATTAGAAGATTTGGATAATGATAGCCAATTGATAGTGTACCATCAGGCTGAAAAATATCTTGTTTACACCAGTAGCGAAAATGTCTGAGAATGATGCCTTTGACAGTACCTAAAGGAATATCATCTAAACCTGCATAGACATAAGCACTCCAGAACGAACATTGGGCAAATCGATAGGTTAGACTACGTCCATACGGAAGTGCCCGTCCATCCTCACTAAACCAGTGGAGAAAATCCCTTGCAAACAAAATAGCTCTTTCTTTATAGACCTTCGCACGTTCAGGGTCATCTTTTTCCATGACGGTAGCATAGAACAGACCATAATAATGAAGTGCAAAAGGTGTGTAATAATCGACATGGGCTACTTCGCCATCCTTATACCAACCGTCACCTAAGTAAAAATCATCAATCCTGTTTAAATTATGTTCAATGGTTGCTTGATCGTATGGTGCTCCAACTTGTTTCAAGCCGATGTTCACGATTACTGCGAAAAATAACCAGTTACAATCATGGGCTGCGTGCTGATTGATTTGAGATAACCAGTTTATTAGATTGTCTTGTTGATCTTCGCTTAATGGTTCCCAAACTTGTTCCGGAGCTAAACACAAGGCATAACCAAAGGCTGCCATCTCGACGATGCGCTGATCATAATCATGGATTTCGCCCCAGTAGCCTTCACTCTCTCGATCTGTACCATTTACAATACCTTGCAAATGTTTCGACCATAATGTAGTACTGCCATGAGATGCAATAAAAGGGGCTGCTCCCCATAAAACTCTTGAAAAACATTCAAGTCCCGCTACACTTTCCGAGTAGGCTGCAGCTGTCTGCCCCACTCTTATCCGTGAGTTTGTTTGATCATAATATGGCTCAAGCGGTGCCCACATATCTAGTAATACTTTCTCTACATCTTTTTTCGTCTGTAAAGGATTCTGCTTCACCATCATGTTCCTCCTAAAACTTAAATTCAAATCGAAGTGTAATATCTTTATCTAGGCTAATAACTTCACATAATATTTGTAAATAATATTCTATTTTACCCTGATGATTTCGAAAACTTTTCCTTTCCACACTTGATTGTACTTTATCTTTATCAAACGTTATTTCCAAGGTTTCCTGATCACCTTTTAAATAAATTCTATCCTCTTGCTGTTCAAAGGGAAGATCCGCTGCAATAAAAGATTCCACCAAAGAAGCTGGTTCCGTTTCCAATGCAAACTCGTCGATAACTATTAACTTTGGTCTATCTGATTTATCCCAATTAAATTTGCGAATAAATTGTAGTTGCTCGCTGTATGCATCGCTTAAATCTAATGCAAGCTCGTCCTTACCGCTACTTTCTTTGATTTGGGTGATTTCACCAGAAAATTGAGCACCTTCTTGCTGATAGACTCCATTAATAACAGGAACAGAATGACCTGCTGCACTGTTGCAGATAAATTGATAGCGTTTATCACTAAAATAATCTTTATGATACTCACCAGAGCCTAAATCTCGCAAAAACACCTCTCCATGACCATAAAGGATAAAATGCCCGATATCATTATGGTTGTGTGGTTCGTCATTATGACCAGCCTTGACAGCAAATGCATGTTGCTCGATTCGCGATAAAAAGATAGCAGCCTGTTCCATCAAGTAGTTCCCTTGTGGCCATTCCCCTCCCTTGAGATTTGGGTCATACCAGCTTAACTCGCGGATAGCAGGTGCCCACCTACCACAATGATCAACAGCATTTGTCAACGCTACACTCTCGTTTGGTACATGTACTTCGGCGAATTTTTTATGCAAAAAATGGCTGAATCCGAGCATCGGAGCAGCAGTTGGTTCAGCATCTGAGAAATTGACGACGTGATTGCCATCCAAAAATATTTTTTGCTGAAAAGAAGCAATCGCTTTTACTTTGGGACGTTCGAATAAATTAATGTCCCGAAAACGCTCTAATAGATCAGCGAAATAGACAAAATAACCGAAACCGTATTGCCAGTAGCCGTAGCCTTCCGTACACGCCCCATCATCCTCGAAGCCTGCTAAATAATATTCCATCGTTTGGATCACTCTCTTGATTATTTGGTTTTGCCTACAATCACCATTTAGTATATATAGCGCTGCCGCTCCAATTGATCCACCGCAGACAGATGCCCAATTATGTGTGGCTTTCTCCCAATGAAAAGATCGTTCTAGAAAAGGAGTGAAAACTCGGCGATCGATCTCAATTTTTATCTTTTCTACTAGAAAATCATCCAGTTGTTCACCAAACAGATCAATAAGTTCGGCTAGTGTAAAAGCTGTCTCTGCCGCAAAAAGGTCAACAGAATATTGCAGTTGAGCAGTTTGTCGATATGTTTGATAATCTTGCTCTTCAAATTGTCTGTCTAGGTGTGCAGGCAAGCACCACGTAAATTCATTACATACTAGCCATATCTCATTTTCTAACGCATCTGTATACGTTTTCGTTTCTGGGTACAGGTAGTGAAGTAAACCAAATGTCGTTAATCTTTTTCGCCGCAGAAAATACTGTGTTTCGTACATTTGCCGATCGCCGTTTCGCATAAATTGCCGGTACGTATTAAAGCTGATGTTGTCAGCTGGTGTATGCAGAAAATGCTCAGCATCCTTCTTCAATTGTGCTATAAAGCTACTATTCATTTCACATTAGCCCCATTCCATTTACGTCCTCTGTATTCTAATGGTGTACACCCTGCCTGCTTCTTGAAAATTTTAATAAAATAACTTTGATTGTCGTAACCAAGTTGTTCACATATTTGTCCAACCGAGTCATTGGTTAATTCCAATAACTCTTTAGCCCTTTCTACTTTTCTCTGTTTGACATATTCTACAAAAGTAATCTGCATTTCTTTTTTGAATAGTCTGCTAAAATAACTAGCATTTAAATATAAGTATTCTGCCACTTCATCTAACGATAATTTTTTCTCAATATTATCTGCAACATAATAACAGGCATTGACGACATCTTGATGATAATTATTTTTTAATTGCTGTGTCGTTTCTTTTAGGCATTTTTCAGCATAGTTATTCAGCCAATCGTGTAATTCATATATCGTATCTAACAGAAAAACCTCTTCTTGGATGGACTCCACATGGTAATTAGATTGAAAATACGGAATCGTCCGCAATCTTATGTTCAAGTCTAAAATCATTCGGAGAAACCATTCTTTAACAACCTTTGGCTCATACTGCTTTGCAATACAAAATTCTATCCATTTGGCCAAGTTTTCTTTGAACGACACAAGATCACGTTGGAACATGGCCTTTTTCAGTTCGTTTGCCACATCCTGATAATATTGAAAAATCTCTTGTCCATGATAAGTTCTAGTTATTTCCTCTGCATTCACTATGGTATGGTTACGAGTGAAAAAAATTTGTTTCTCATTATTCACTAAAGAAATAATGGCTGACTTTAATAAACTCACATCCGTTTTATTTCCTATCAGGAAACTTACCTGTATATTCAAAAAATGGTTCAATGAATGTTGTAACTCTTTCAATAAATCACGTAATTCTCCGAAAATATCATATTTGATCGAAAAATAATCTGGATAGAAGAGAAAGCCTTTGTTTTGCTCATAATGAATGCATAAAATCTTATTCAACTCTTTCTTATTAATTATTTCTCTCATAATGTTATAAATTGCAAATTGTAAGGTATCATCCGAAATAAAGTTTTTCTTCACTTGATAATAAGCATTTACATAAAAATATACAGGAATATATTGCACACTTTGATCGAATATTTCCAATAATTTATTAGAAGAGCCTTGCATGAGCTGTCGCAATAGTTTTTGGTTTTCGATATCATAATTCATTTTCACTTTATGCCTTAATTGTTTTACTTCTACAACTTTGGAAGTATCATTATCCAATCGCCTTTTACAAGCTATTAAAATCTCTTCTACATCTTCTGGATTAAGTGATTCCTTTAATATATAATCCTGGACATCTAATTTAATCGCTTGCTGGGCATATGAAAATTCGTTATGACAAGAGATAATGGCTACTTGAATATTCGGGTTCCATTTTTTTATTTCTTTTATAAGCTCGATGCCATCCATCTTTGGCATGCCTATATCCGTAATTAGAATATCAGGCATCTCTTTTTTTGCATATTGAAAGGCATGTAAGCCATTCTCATGTGTACTGGATAATTGTAAGCCTAATTCCTCCCAATTAATCGTTTCAGATAAAAACTCAATCGTTGGATAATCATCATCAACTAACATGACTTTGTACATGACCTTCACCACCTAAAGGAATCTTTATCGTTATCATTGTACCTACCTTCAACTTACTTTCTATGTTCATTTCAGGACTCACGCGATAAGAAAGCTGTAATCGTTCGTATACATTTGCCATACCGATACTCGAAAATCCTTTATTCGAACGTTTGGTCGTTGTCGATGAACGTAATTCCTCATTCAATTTAGCTAATTGTTGTGGACTAATCCCTTCTCCATTATCACGTATGCTAAGTTGAAGCACCTCATTATGGATGTCCGCTGTGATAATAATTTGACCGGAACCTTGGTTCAGACCATGAATAATCGAATTCTCTATCAAAGGTTGTAATAAAAATCTTGGCACTAGTTGCTGATATGCTTCATCTGTTACATTTATCTCCAATTCTACTTTATTTTTCTGTCTCATATTCATTAAATTAACGTAATCTTTCATTAAACTTATTTCATCGAATAACGTGATTTGATCTTCTTTATTATCAATGGTCCAGCGTAACAACTTCGAAAGAGACTGAATCATGCCGGCACTTTCCTTATCACCAAATCTAAAAACTTTCATGCGAATCGAATTCAACACATTGAATAAAAAGTGCGGATTAATTTGAGCCTGAAGCATGGCTAATTCTGCTTTTCGTTTTCTTTTATGCGTTTGATTTACTTCATCAATCATCGTATTGACTCGATCGAGCATATGGTTCAATGAATGAGAGAATTGACCAATTTCGTCATGACTGTTTACGTTTGCTCGTACACTCAAATCACCTGTTTGCACCTTCTTCACCACTTTATCCAAGTGTCTTAATGGTTTGGTAATTCTGTTCATTAGATAGGCTAAAATAACAAAAAATATTGCAAAGGATACAGCTAATAATAAAAATACTTCTGAGAAAATCGAATTAATATTGGAAGTAGCTGCTTTATACGGAAGAACAGAGACCAACCTCCAGTCATTAAATGTTAATGATTTATGGGTGATCACATATTTTTTTCCGTTCCATTCGGCTATTTGTGAACTATCCGTTAACGGGATATCCGCTAATATCGTTGCTTGTTCACCTATCAGTTCAGGATCTTTATGGGATAATATCTGATTTTGGTCATCAACAAGCATGATTTCTTCAGATGGGTTTTGATTGTTTAAAATATTTCGAATTTTTGTTTCCAGTAAGGTGACAATAACATATCCATAAATGCCACTGTTACTATCACGTAACGTTCTGGCAACAGATAGTTGATAGGGACTTTGGATTCGTTCATACGTCAGCATTGTTGGTTCCACACCAGACCAGTAAGATTCAAAGCCGTTTAAAGAACTTAATTCCTTAAACCATTGCTCTTGATAGAACGAATTAGGATCAAATTGCCCAGTAGAATAATTCGTATAATATTGGCCATTTTTCAATAATATCGTCACATAGGATTTTTCACCTAATAAAGTTATATTTTCAATGGTTTTCCGTACTTGACGGTCTTCTAAATATTCCGTATAACTCTGATTGTCGACTTCATTCAAGGTTAGGTTCGATTTATTTTTAAGGATTGTATTCAATTCTGAGTCAATTTGAACAAAATTGGAAGCATTGATCACATCATCTATCACTCTACCAACATTTTCTTCGGTTAAATCAAGCTCTTTCTTTGCGTTTTGCATCGCTTGTTCTTCTACTGCATCTCTTGTTAAGTAGCTGTATATGGATAATGTTAATAATACGGGAATTCCAATACATATAAAAGATGCGAGAAATACTTTGGAACGAAAAGAAGGAGACGTTAATCTCCGGTAGTTAGTCCACATCATCATCCTCCTCTAATACAAGAATGTTAGGGGACAACGGAATTAACGTCCCTTATATTAATTGTAAACGCTTCAACTAAGTCATTTCAAGGTTATTGATTGTTTTCGATGATTTCCTGAGCTTGCTCATGCATGGCATCAATCGTTTCATCGACATTTTGTTCCTCATAAATGAGTTTCTCATATTCATCATTAGCCATCTGATAGATTTCAGCCTGATATGGAGCTGGCGGAATTAGTTTAGATGCTTTTGAGTTTTGTAAAACGGAAATTAGTGCCTCTTTATCTACTTTTTCTGGGTTATTGGTATCGTCTAAAATAATATCGACAATATTCTCTAATTCATCATCACCTACACCATTCCAAGAAGGAATATTTTTACCTTGAACGATTTGACCTTCCGTTGTATACCAACGAATAAACTCGTAAGCTGCTTCCTTATGTTCAGAATTAGAAGCGACCGCCATATAGTCTGTTGTAACCGGTGTATAGCCACCTTCATCATCTGGATTATTTTTCGGATATGGTGCTATCCCGACATTAAAGTCTAGTGGGAATTGATCTGTGCCACCAAGTTCTGTATTCATCCAGCTTCCGATCATAACGAGACTTGCTTCTTGATTAAAGAAGGTATCGCGATAGTGTAATTGTTGGGACATAATGTCTGTATATGGTGTAGCAGACTGATCTTCTTTCTCCATTTGCCAGCGAAGCTCTAATGTCTTCTTAAACATTGGATCCTCAAAGTTAGAGCTTCCATCTGCTTTTAGTAATTCTGTTTCCTCTGGTTTACTCGCTAAAGCTAATTTTAAATATTCCATCCAGCCGCCATTTTGCGGTCCATGAAAGAACGTTCCATAGTGCTCATCTGTTGTTAATTGATTGGCATAGTCAGCAAATTCATCCCAAGTCCAATCTGTAGGCATTTCTAAGCCTGCTTCATCTAAATGGTCTTGGTTTACCAATACATACCAAGGGTTGAATTTACCTGGAAGAGCATAATACTGATCTCCCAATTGTGTATTTACTTTATACTCCTCTGTTACCTCATATCCTTCTTCTTCAATAAATTCATCAATCGGAGCAACCATACCTAAGTCAACGCGTTGTGCATACGAAGCAGGATCACTAAACATCAACACATCTAATTGTTCACCAGATGATGCTGCAAGGTCTAATTTCTGCAATGCTTCATTTGTATCCCCTTTTTCACTTAAAATGACGAGCTCCACTTCAATATTTGGATGTTCTTCTTCAAATGCTGGAATGGTTTCCGACCAGTTATAAGACGCTTCATTGCCATGTGTGTGAAACATAATTTTTACTGGTTCATCAGAGCTCGCTTCTTCACCATCATTGTCACTTTCTTGTTGTTCGGTATTATCTCCTTCTGAATCAGAGCTTGTAGCTGGTTCATCCTCACTACTGCTACAAGCTGCCAAGATGCCGAGGAATAATGTCATACTTAATAATAAGAGCAGTAACTTATTTTTCATTTTCAAACCCCCTATAATATTATTGAAAACCCTTACACTAATGATGCTAACAAATTACTCTTTAGCAAACATATCACTTTTTTTACCTTTAACAACACTTTTTTTACTTTACCCTTTTACTCCACCCAAGGCAATACCATCAATAACATGTTTTTGACCTAAGATAAAGACAATTAATAGTGGTAAAATAGCTGATACAGCTGCTGCCATAATTAAAGTATAAAAACTACCATTAATAGTTGTAAATTTTTGCATCGCTAATTGAATCGTATACAATGCGTCGGTACGTAGGAAAATTAACGGATTTTGATAATCGTTCCACGTCCAGATAAAACGGAGTATGGCATATGTTGCGACTGCTGGTCGTACAATCGGTAAAGCAATTCGCCAAAATATTCGCCAATGTCCTGCACCATCAATTTTGGCTGCATCAATAAAGTCATTATGAATACCGATGAAAAACTGCCGGAGCATAAAGGTTCCTAACACACTGAAGCTACCTAGTAATATTAAACCAATATGTGTGTCAAACAACCCTAAATAACGATACAAAATAAACTGAGGTACCAAACTTGCTTGTGGTGGCACCATATATGTTGCCAGTACAATAATAAATAACCATGCACCAGCAGGGAATCTTACTTTTGAAAAACCATAAGCAGCTAAAGATGATACAACTACCGATATTAAAGTGGTACAGACAGCTACTTTAATCGAATTCCAGTAATATAAATAAAAGGGATGATCACCAAACCAGACTTCCTGATAGTTGCTTGCGGCATTCCATCTCGATGGAATCCATTCGATCGGATATTTAAAAACATCTGCTTCAATTTTTAATGATGTTGATAACATCCAGATAAACGGTAATAAGAAAGCTATACTACAAAAGAATAAGATAATTGTACTGATAATTTTCTTGGCATCCCATTTTCTTTGTTTTTGCATCCAAACACATCCTTTCTCTTAGTAATTCACCCATTTTTTCTGTCCGATCCATTGGATAATCGTGATCGAAAATACGAATAAGAACAATACAACAGCTATCGCTGAAGCATAACCAACATCTAGGTCAAGGAACGCTCTTTCGTATAAATGCCATACAAGCATTGTTGTTGAATTGAGTGGTCCACCCTCTGTTAGTACAGCTATAAGATCAAACACTTTAAAAGAAGCAATAATACCTGTAATTAACAAAAAGAATGATGTTGGCGATATTAATGGGAAGGTTATATTTCTAAATTTGTACCAGCTATTGGCACCATCAATATCAGCGGCTTCATACAATTCTTTCGGTATTGACTGTAACCCTGCAATATAGACAATTAGGCTAAAGCCGATCGAGATCCATATATGAATAATCATTAACGAAATAAGGGCAAAATTGGGGTCAGAAATCCATGTTGGCGGATTTTCAATTCCCAGTGTCATTAATACTTGATTAATCGGCCCCTGAGATGGATGAAAAAGCACTTGCCATACAACAGCGATTGCGACAACACTTGAAATGTACGGCATAAAAAAAGCTACTTTAAAATAACTTTTTAAATAGACATTTTTATCAATAATAATAGCCAAAAAAAGCGCACATAGCATTGTGATTGGCACAGTAAATATAAAGATCGCATTATTGATAACCGATTTGATAAATTTCTCATCACTTGCTAAAGCTACAAAGTTATCAAATCCAATCCATTGTAACTGATCAATCCCAGTGACAAACTTCCAATCTGCGAAAGCCAAGATAAATGTGGCAACAATTGGGAATAACACAATAACAGATATTCCTAGTAACATTGGTGAAACAAATAATAAACCAACGAGATTTTCACTTTTTTCGATTTTTGATTTTCTTGTTTTTTTCGATTGATGTAATTCCTCTGTTGTTGAGACGGAGTTACTCGCCATGAAGAACACCTCTTTCTTCTAAAATTGTCTTTTGGGATGGTGACATGTTGTATTTGTCCAACCTTTTCAGAGCGTAATTGCTAAAATACGTGGCAATAAAGGTTAAACCACTTCCTAAATATAAGAAAGAAAACCCTGGAATCACCCAACAGATAAAAAGGAAGCTAACTAATGACAGCCCCATCCAGATCGTTTGTATTGGAAATAGTGTACTCAGCTGTATAGCTCTTCTCATTTGTTTGATCAGGCCTAATTCCGGAAATGTAATCATGAAACTAAACACATATAATAAAACAGTAACACTTAAAATTAATACCGTTGAACTGCTGCTAAGAATGACATAATATAGCATTCCACTAAAGTTCTGAACTAGCGCAAAATCAATGTATAAGGCTATTGCGGTGACTACTATAAGCCCTCCAAGTAAATTACTTTTCACAAAGTGCTTCTTATATGCTTTCCAGAATTCTTTGATGACAGGAAACTCTTCGGCTTGAATCCATTTATTATTTAATGCGAACATAGCGGTGATTGCCGGGAACAATCCGAATACAATACCACCTAGTAAGCTAAACCCAATTGCTATTACATTGAGTAATGCAAGACGATAGAGCCATTCACAAATTTTGAATAAACCACTTGATGTATCAAACTGCATATGGCCTCCTCCTTTCCTTACTTAAATTATAAACGCTTTCATTTTGGTAAAAATAGCACTATTTTTACTTTTATCGATAGATATTTGACTTTCATGATCAACCTATATTCCTGTTTACTTAGTATGTAAGACGAACTTCATAATCATTTTTTCTCTTAAACTTTTGGCGTGATAAGCATTAATAGGGGAAGCCATGATTCCGCGTAAGAAAACTGAGAAAAAAGCTCAGCCCTTATGACTAAAAACTAAAGAATTACCTTTTCTCTAGCATCCTTTATGAAATGCTTGAACAGCTTTTTTTATTCTTTTAGAAAAGCTCCCAGGAATAATCCTTAGGAGCTTTTCTGTTAAACTTGATATCTAAACTCAGGTTCTATTCTATGGTTCCATTAACTGTAAAGTCTTTGATCAACTTCATGATGATCTTAGTTACCCCCACTACCGATAAACCAGAACTACTCTATTATTTCACTTGGTACATTTTCAAGTAATGCATCATATTCTTCCTGCGTAATTGGTAAAACGGTACCATGACGTGGATGACTAGGTAAATCAAAATCTTCGGCTACTGTCCATTCTCCGGAATCTAAATCGGTCGTTTCAAAAGGTACATAGCCTTGGCCACCAAACTCGTCAATAAATAAATACCATTTTTCTTCTGTGTTGGACTTAAATATTGCTGGTCCTTCCCCTTGGCTAATCGTTCCTTTACCAATTCCTTCTGTAATCATTTCAAAATCAGGGTCAAGTACAGAATCTCCTACCTCTTGGAAAATAAATTTACCATTTGGTGACGTTTCTTCATTGTTTACTCGTTCATCCTTTGTGAATCGATAAATCTTATCATCATGCTTAACCATTGTTGTGTCAATAATCGAGTAACCATAATCCAAGTAAACCTCAGGTTCACTAAATGTATGGAAGTCTCTTGTTGTTGTATACATCATACGTTGATAACTATCTCCTGAGTTTCTATCTTCTTCACTGTCATACAGTTTCGATGCCCAGATTACGACATACTTACCGATCGTATCATCATAAAAGATCTCTGGGGCCCACGTATTTCCTGCCTCCTCAGGCGCTACCTCTACTAATCGTTGTTCAGACCAATTCACCAGATCAGTCGACTCCCAAACCATGATTGACCTGCTGCCTTCTGTTTGCGCTCTATTCCAATCCCAATTACCATTGATTTTTAAATCAGTCGCAATCATGTAAAATTTATCGCCTTCTGGAGAACGAATAATAAACGGATCTCTTAAACCTTTTTCGCCTAATTTAGATGTGATGACGGGATCTCCATCATTAAGTTGCTGCCAGTGAAGAGGGTCATTTCCTTCACTCAAGGCAAAATATATTTGCTCACCATTTTCGAAACCTTCACCGGTAAAATAACTAAACAAATATCCTTGATAATCGAGTGGTTCGGGCATTTCTTTTACATTTGCCACAAATTCTTTGGTTGCTTTCTTACCATTGAGTGCTACAGTCGCTGTTAATGTTACTTCTACGTCGCCTTTTCCATGTTCAGGGCGTGTCACTTCACCTGTTGTCGTGATAACAGATGGATCTTCTGACACCCAAGAGATAGTTGTTTCGTGCTTTCCTTCGATTGGTAATGTCAAATTACCACGGACATCATCAATATTATAAACTTTTAACGTCTCTACTGCTTCTTTTACTAAATCTTTATCTTTGTTCTTGTCTTTTTTATTCTTGTCTTTCTTCTTATCTTTATTTTTGTTCTTATCTTTTTTACTTTTGTCCTTCTCTTTATTTTTTTCTGCTGGACTAGCACCTGTAATAATATCAATTCCATCCAGCACATAGTTACCGGCTTTCACTACTATTTTAGCTGTATGCTTCTGCTTTTTCAGACCTCGAATGTGATAAGAGGTTTGTCTGTCTCCTCTTGGATATACTCGATAATCCTCCTCCACTAATTGATCATCAATATACACATCTATTAATGCGTCTGAAGTTGCACCAAATAGATTAAAGCCATTTCCTTTAAAATCAAAGAGTATCATATCTTCACTCTCTTCAGGTGTACTGTAAATGTTGACACCGCGATAATCCATATATTGTTCTTTTGCTTCATTGTCACCTAAAGAAACTTTTAACGTATGGGGTTTATCTTCTAATCCTCTGACTGAGTATCTGATACCGTCATCCTCTACATCAAAATTACCGACACTTTCACCATCCAATTCCACATGGTAAGTGGTTTCATTTTCTGCACCTGCAAGATAATCAATTCCCGTACCTGTGAAGTTGATGAAGATATAAGGATTATCGTTAAAGTCAGCCCAAGCATTAGTGCTGTTAGCCCCCCAGGTGTTGCCATTCTCACGGTATGCATACACTGTATTTTCCTCATTTCCAATTTCTGAATCATCAGCTATTGCAGTAAAGTCATTGGGAGCTAATGTTGTTACTGCTTCAAAGTCAATCGGATCATCTGTCTCTATTTCAGCTCGAACAAAACTTGTATAAGCTTCTTTAGCAACCACTTTAAGTGTGTGCTCAGTTTCTTCCAGATCTGTCGCTTCCCAAACCTTTTTCACTATCGAACTATTATTCAAATAATCAGCTTCACCGACAAGTTCACCGTCTAAATAAATATCTGCCGTACCATTCGATGGATTTGCTTCACCATACAATCGGATAGCATTTCCTTTAAAGGTAATCTCAAAGGAATCACCATCATTTCCCCAAGCGTTACCACTATTAGAGCCCCAATCTCCTGAATAGTAAACTTTGTTTAATGTTCCTTGCTGATTGGTAGTATCTGTATGCTCCACAGTAATGCCATTCCAAACCGGGTAGTCACTTGATGCGCTCATTTGTGTACGATTATAGTGTCCATATCCAGCCTGAATAAATTCCCATTCACCAACATATCCAATTGGGTTCCATGGATCATCGTTTTCTAATGCCTCTTCCTCTGTGTCGTAAATTTTACCTTGGGCATTATCCAGTTTCAATGATTCATATGCATAACCCTTAATTGGTTCAATTTTTAAATTATCGATAAGTGTTTCGTAATAACCTGAGCCTAACGTCACTCTACCAGACATGACAGTTGAATCCTCATCCGTGTAAGAGGCTATTTCTTCATCATCAAGATAAAGGGTAAAGATATTTCCTTTCGCTTCAAATGCTAAGTTGTGCCATATAGTATTATCAAACGACTCTACTGTTCCTTCTTCAACCACATCACCAAGTTTCAAAATCTCGTACTTTCCATCCTTGTAGATCCGGGCATTATACGGTGCCTGAGAGTCAGACCATTCAGATTTTACTTGGCGAACACCAATTAAAGCATAATTCTCTCTGCCTTCTGCTTCTGGCGTATGCGTATCTAATAAAAAGTCATATGATACTTTATAATTTGCCCAGCGGAAATCTCCGATATTGGTGTTAGGATTAACATTTGCTTCAGATCCGTCTGTTCCACCCCAAACAGCCCAATCTGCTCCGATAATATCTGGCGTGATTTTTTGTTGCAGCATACTACCGTGTTCTTCTGCGTCCGGGATTTCGCGTTTTGTTCTTTCAAAGCTACCACTTTCCACCGGTTTTGTTGCTTCTTTCACTACCTCAAAAGCACCGATTTGATCAGTTGTATACCTTGGTGTACCTCCACGGCGTTCTATATAGTCTCTTCCTTGTTCATCTTCAGGATATTTATCATACTCAAAATCGTCTGTGTAAGGTAAAGGCATAATCGTATCTTCTGATAAATCTACCGGATCGGATTGATAAGCAAAATCATCGATTTCCGCTTCTTTATCTAACGTAGAAATGGTCACGATCGAATAAGGTTTTACCTCAATCTCATACGTTCCATCTTCCGGTTGAATCGTTTTTATATGTTGAAACCAATTTTCATCATAATCTTGTCCTTCTTCAGGCCCACGAGTCTCCCAAACAAATACTTCTGCATCCTCTTTTCCATCCAAGTTTTCTAAATCAATCGTATATTTACGTGTTTCTTTCGTGTTGTTGGCAAATACAGTAGTGTAATCGTTCGTTTCCGGATCTTTCAATGTCATATAATTATGGGTACTGGTGTCTACATCTACTCCTCCGTCAAAGAAATTACCATCACTGTACGTGGCATTCTTTATATATTGCCATCTTTCATTTTCCTTTGTGGAAGGATCATCATAGCCAACAAAATTCATGACATGTCTGACACCCTGAAGGCCACCATCTACTTCATAAAAGCCTGACCAAGGATCAAATGCACTAATTAAATGCTTTGGATTGTATTGTGCACCTTGGTAAAAAGCAGCAACAGACGGTTGAAAATCAAATGAAACTGCATTTAACGGCAGATTGCCTGCTCCTTCCCACGAATAGACAGAGATGATCCGTGATGTCACATCTATAATACCGCCACGTCCACCAAGGCCATTGTAATGTGGTTCCATGTTCTCACGATATCTAGCATTAATCATAGGTGCGATCCCTTCTGAAACCCAAAGCTCTTTTGGTTCTTTACCTTCTGCAATTAATTGGTCTTGTAATTCTGAAAGTTCATTAGAACCTGTCAGACCATAATGAGAACTGATCACATCAATTTCATCAATCAAGTCAGGGTTATCTAATAACGTACCACTAATTGTCTCAGTATCCCGATATCCATCTGCAGCAACTAGCTTTATATCTTGATAATCTTCTTCATAATTGGGTTCTTCCTTTATTCTTGAAGTAAAATACTCAAGCCATTCTACATCAATTCTCCCATTACCATTTTGTGCTCTCTCATTTTGCGATATGCCGATATAATCTAATTGGAAGCCATACTCTTCATTAACAGCATCGATCGTTTGTTTGTACCACTGATAGCGATTTTCATAATCTTGATTAGCTACACCATTCCAAGTCCAGCGAGGTTCACCCCATCGTAAAATCTCGGTTGTGATTGCTGGATTAATAGATTTCGCGTCTGCAGCAAATTGAAAGCCTGCACCTCTTAATACATTGGCAGGTTCATCTTCGTAACGCATTGTTGCTGGTTCTGTACCAGAGGAAGAATTGATATCTCCACCTAATTCTACTTTTACATGAGTTAATCCTGCCCCTGTCTCTTTATTAAATAGTTGATTCATAATCTCCCAGTATTTTTCCGGGTGTTCTTCTTTGTAATCGAGTAATAAGCGTGAAGTATTATTGCCTGATACCGTACCAAAACCTTTAAAACGATTGTGTTCATCTACATCATTACCATCGATCGTTATTGTTTTTGTTATTTCTTCTGCTTGCGACTGATTGATTCCGATCAGTGTCCCAAACCCTAGTAAAAGCAGTGTTATAGCTAAAAGTCTAATAAGTTGTTTAAAAGTGCTCCTTCTACCTGTCATGTTCCACCATTCCTTTCAAAGGTATTTAGTCCCATCACATTCCTCTCGTACATCGTTGACTATGTATTGTCATGCTGTGAAAGATACAATACCTCCTTCCATAACTATGGATACGCTTACATTATTTCATACAAGCTTTTGGCTTTTTGATAATATTTTTACTATTTTTATTGTTAATTTGACATTTTAACAATTAAACCTATTAATTTATTTGTGGAATAAGGCACATCTTGCGGGTATTCGCTGTATAGTCACTTTATTCGTATCATAAAAAAAACAGCCAAACCGAAAGATTTGACTGTTTTTCTTTATCTTATAACCATTGGTCCAATTAACATTTCAATTTCTTTACCTAATAATAATTTACAGATATGATCATAGCTAACTTCTTTATAGGTTGCTAAAATTTGTTTTACTTTATCCAGAGAATGTTCCTCTTTTAATTTTTCTATTTCTCTTTCATAAATTGACAATACATAGCTATCCTGCACTTTTGGTAAAAAACCACTTGGGTCTTCATCCATAATCAGACAGCCTAAATATTGAAAACTGTATTGTAACTGACGTGTCAGTGTTATAATATTTTTGAATTGTTCAAATTGATCTGGATCTTCTGCTTTTAACTGTTCAATCGCAACTTGAATATCTTGTAAATGCTGTTTACTTGCTGAAATAAGCATAATCCCTCTCCTTAATCCCATGGTTTTTCTAATGATATATTCGAAATTAACTCTTTATTTTGTTGTCTCTTCATATCTCTAATTTTCACTCGTTCACTACTTGTTTCATATAAATATTTCTCTTCATCTGTTTCCGGTTCTACTTTTGGAACTGGCACTGGTTTTTTGTCAAGCCCGATAGCAACAAATGTAAAGAATGCTGTTGCCGCAAAACGTCTCTCTCCTGTATCTAAATCCTCGGCAATTACCTTACAGAAAATTTCCATTGAACTTGTACCTGTATATGTCACAAAAGACTCGATACAAACAGAATCTGACTGACGAATAGGAGCAATAAAATGAACAGAATCTGTTGATGCAGTAACACACTCTTTAATTCGTGAATGTCTTCTTGCCGAAAGTGTCGCACATCCGTCCATTTTTTTCATTAACACACCACCAAAAAGTGAATGATAATTATTTAAATCGTTAATCAAAACTTGGTCAGTCTGGACAACGCGTGTTTCTCTCATTTTCTTTGTTTCCATATTGTCACCCCTGCTACTTTTCTCTTTTTTCTCCCGTACTACTAAATTATAATTCCCGAAAGCCACTAAAGTACAATTCCGATCTAGTATGCTCAAGATAACAAAAATGTATGAAAACGGTTAGAAATGGAATATAATCATTTTTAGAATTTTGGCATAAAGAATGATTGGTCTTAATTGTCCGTCTTATACTAACTGATAGCACAAAAATAACCTGCCCCTAAGGACAGGTTCAATTCTCTTTTTGCTGTACTAGTTTCTCTTTCGTAAAAGCAATAAAATGTTTATTAATTTGTGATAGATAGGCATCTTTTTTCCAAATAAACGCAAGGTTCCAAGGAATGGCCGGGTTAACAACGGGGATCCTATTGATATTCTTCGTAAATGATTGACTTGTACTATCTGGTAAAAGCGTAACACCTAAATTCGTTGCTACCATTTCCTCTAAAAAGTCAATTTGTGATGTTTCGGAAACAATCTTTGGTTCAAAGCCAGCTTTCTTACATGCTTGGATGATAATATTTCTTGACTCGAAATCTTGGTTAAACATTATAAATGACTCTTCTTGTAAATCTTGTACTTTGATTTGTTTTAAATTTGCTAATGCGTGTTGACTAGAGACGACTAGATTTAAATTATCTTCGACAAAGGTATAATAGTCTGCCGTAAGATGATCATTCAGGACTACAACACCACAATCCAGTTCCCCATCTAACACCTTATCTTCAATCACCTTTGATCCATTTTCTTCTAAATGAAACGTAACACCAGGATAACGTTGATGAAAATCAGTAATTAACTGAGAAAAAAAGAAGGAATTAACGACAGTTGGTAAGCCAATACGTACATGACCAGTTTTTAATGTCCGTATTTGATCGATTTCCTGCTCCATTTCTATTATTTGATCTGCAATTTTTGTTGCATGTTTATGCAGTACTTTCCCAGCATCTGTAAGTGTAATTTTCTTTCTTGAACGGTGAAATAAAGCAACACCTAAGTCACTTTCTAACGTTTTTACAATTCGACTAAGTGCTGGCTGGGTAATATATAGGTTTTCTGCTGCTTGGGTAAAATTTTCAGTTTTACTTACTTCTAAAAAATATTGTAGGTGCTTGATATCCAAGCTAGATCCTCCTCTGATAAATTGTCACAACTGTAAAATCCCACTTCAAGCTTCAAGTAACACAAGGAAGCTAAGTGGAGGGAACAGACGCTAACACCCTGTACATAGTTCACTTTATACATAAATAATATCATATCTTGTAAAGTGATGTGGGATTGCCTTACTCTGATGTAATTAAAAAGGACCTCCATTGAAGGAAGCCCTTACCCTTTTAATTCTCAAACCAATTATTTGCGATGGTTTGTTTATACCAATAAAAACTGTCTTTCTTGGTACGTTCTAATGTGCGGTAGTTGACGTGTACAATACCGAAACGCATCGTATAGCCTTCCGCCCACTCAAAGTTATCCATAAGTGACCAGGTAATATAACCTTTCACATTAACACCTGATGCGATTGCACGACTCAGTGCTGTTAAATGTTGCTGTAGATAATTAATACGCCCAGAGTCTTTTACACTACCATTCTCAGGTTCATCGTTATAACATGAACCATTTTCCGTAATATAAATGGGAATGTCACCATAGCTATTCTTAATACGCATCAAAACGTTATAAAACCCTTCTGGGAAGATTGGCCAGCCGATATCAGTGCGATCATAATTCATTTCAACCATTTCCCAATCGAGCAATCCTTCATTTTCCTTATAACGGGCAATATGACCAGTGTAATAGTTAATACCAAGGAAATCTACTGGTTGATTGATCGTTTCCATATCGCCATCCTCTATGTCTAATTCGACACCTTTTTTCTTAAACCAATCGACCATAAAGTCTGGATAAGTTCCTTTAAATACTGGATCCATAAACCATTCGATATACCAACCGATTTCACGATTACATGCATCAATATCTTCTTGACGATTACTATAAGGCTCTAGCCATGTCGTATTCGGCGCAAAGCCAATTTCGCCATCATTTCCAAGCTCACGGAATTTCTGTACGGTTTTTCCATGGGCTACCAGTAAGTGGTGTGAAATTTGCGTTGCTAATTGCAGATCTTGATTACCTGGTGCATGAACCCCGATGAAGTTGGATAAAAAGGAGATACACCATGGCTCATTTAATGTTAGCCATTTTTTGATTTTTCCAGAAAACTCTTGAAACATTAGTTCTGCATAACCTACAAATGCATCAATCGTTTCACGATTACCCCAGCCACCTTTATCCTGTAATGCTTGTGGCAAATCCCAGTGATAGAGCGTACACATTGGCTCAATCCCATTTTCTAATAATTTATCAACTAAACGGTGATAATAGTCTAATCCTTCTTGGTTCACTTCACCTGTACCATTAGGAAAAATTCTCGGCCATGCTACCGAAAAACGATAAACATCAATGCCAAGGTCTTTCATTAACTCTACGTCTTCTTCATAACGGTGATAGCTGTCACAAGCTACATCTCCATTATCCCCATTTACGACGTTGCCAGGTGTTTTTGAAAACGTATCCCAAATCGAAACACCTCGACCTCCTTTATCCGCTGCACCTTCGATTTGGTAAGATGCTGTAGCTGTACCCCATTGCATATCTTTCGGAAATTGAATAATTGCCATTGTTATACCCCTCCAAATATCTATAATCTAGTTAAAAATTGTTGAAAAGCTTGATCAGCATGATGTGGTAAATGTTCATGCCCATACTCATGATAAAGTGTCATCTGTTTGTCAGAACGAATTTTGTTATATGCGGCAAACTGTGTAGATGGTGGACAAATGTGATCCCTCATAGCTGTTACCCATTGTACAGATGCTTGAATTCGGTCTGCTAAATGTTGAATATCAATATATCCTAATTTCTTAAAAATTTCTTGATGCCGCTTGTGTGTTGGATCAAAGCACCGGAAAAAATAAGCAATTTCCTCATAAGCACTGTTTTGTACATCCATATTCCATGCTCGTTCATAATCAGATAGAAAAGGATAGACTGCATATAAATGTTTAACCGTCGGCTCCAGTGCTGCACAAGCAGTAGCCAGTGCCCCACCCTGTGATTGCCCATAGACACCGATGCGGTTTTTATCTACTCCTTCTATCGATTGTAAAATCCTAACTGTCTGTACGGTATCAAGAAATACGTGCCGATAATACAGTTGGTCAGGATTGCTATCTTCTAATCCTCTAATAATATGACCTCTTAATGTAGGGCCCTTCGTTTGGAGGGTATCCTCTGATAAGCCTCCTTGCCCCCGACAATCTAATGCTAGGACAGTAATTCCTTGCGCTGCATATGCTAATTTATCAAGCCAATCACCACTATCTACTGAATAACCATGAAAGATAGCAATCGCTTGGCCTGTTGGATGCTTAGGTTTAACTAATTTAGCGTGAACCCGTGCTCCTCCAACCCCTGAAAAATATAAATGATAGCAGTTTGCAAAATCGGGCGTAATATCCGCTTCCTCCAAGTCATAAGCTAATGAATACTGCGCCAATTCTTCTAAAGCTCGCTTCCAGTAGGCATCAAAATCTTCCGGTTTCGGATTGGTGCCATGATAGTTTTCTAATTCCTCGAGTGGCATATCTATGTGCATCGGTGTTCCCCCTTTATGCTAAGTTAATATACTGTTAATCGCTTGGCCTTCTTCATTGGTGAATGATAGATTTTCTACTGTTTTCATATTTTCAATGAGTTGCTCAACATTTCGAACACCAATTAACGCTGAAGAAACCGATTTCCTTTTTAACACCCAAGCAATTGCCAACTGTGGAACAGATTGACCTCTGTTATCTGCTATTTCTTTTAATTGTTGTACTTTTGCTATTCGGTCGTGTGTAATCTGATCACTAGAAATCGAGTCCACGTTTTGAGCGATCCGGGAATCTTCTGGAATCCCATCTTGATATTTGGTACTTAAAAGTCCCTGAAATAACGGTTGATAAACAATTGCTCCAAGGCCTTCCTTTTCTAATAAAGGAAATAAACGCTTCTCCGGTTCTCTCAAAAACATCGAATATTGGACTTGATGTACAACAAACGGCGTTCGGTATTGCTTGAATAAAGCAATGACCTCCTCCATAATGTCAGCTGGATAATTAGAAACACCGGCATATAAGGCTTTACCTTGTTTGACAGCAGTGTCTAACGCCGAGACTGTTTCCTCTAAAGGAGTATCAGGATCATAACGATGTGAGTAATAAATATCTACATAATCTAAGCCCAACCTATGTAAACTCTGATCCAGGCTAGCGAGCATATATTTCCTTGAACCGCCGTCACCATATGGTCCAGGCCACATATCATAACCTGCTTTTGTCGCGATAATCATTTCATCACGATATGTTGCTAACTCTTTTCGTAAAATTTGGCCAAATAATGTTTCAGCACTTCCATTTGGCTCACCATAATTGTTTGCTAAATCAAAATGAGTAATACCATTATCAAAAGCAGTTAGAAGAATGTCTTTTGCTCTTTGATATGGAGTGTCTTCACCAAAATTACGATACAAGCCCAATGATATAGCTGGAAGTAGTAAGCCACTATCACCACAACGGTTGTAAGTCATTCGTTGATAGCGTTCTTGATTTGCTATGTATGGCATAATCGCCCTCCTCTAATTTAGGATACCGGTTTCATTATACCACACATTTAAGTTATCGTTTACTTAAAAGACTCAAAACGTCGATTAGTTATATTATTATATAATTGTATGAAAATTGCAAACGTTTTTTTATGATATTTCCATCACAAATTCTTCTTGATAACGACTCTTTCCTGATTTTCCACAAAATTATTTTTTATATAAAAGGCTTCTGCAGCTCCGCCCTTGGCTGTTAATAGATAAAGACTTTGAATATTTCTTTCCTTTAATTCATTCTCTAAATATTGAAGTAATCTAGATCCATAACCTTTGCCTTGGACTTGATTATGAACACATAATTCAGCTATATAAAAAGTTAACCCTTTATCTGACTGTTTACTGTTTCCAGCAATGAACCCGACTAAATCGTCCTTTTCATATAATAGAAAGCCCAGAAATTTAGGTGTTTTCACTAAATCTATCAGTCTTTCTTTAGCATCTTCAACTGTCCACGTCTCATTCCATGGTTCATTGTTAAAAACATTTCTATATAATTCGATACACTGTTCTACCGTATTCATACTCATGGGTACAATTAGTTCCGCCACTTTAAACACTCCTATCGATATTACTTCTAGGGTTGATGTTTTCAAGCGTATATGATGTCCACCATCTTTGCAACATACTGATTGCACTCATCTAATAAATAATACACTAACGCAAAAAAGTAGCCCATTTTGGATATACTCCAAACGGAACTACTTTCTCTTACTACTCTGTTCGTTTTTCTACCGCTTCGATCCACGTTTTTGCCATCAACATATTTCCGGCACTATTCATATGAACACCATCTGTTGTCAGTTCGTATCTGCTATTTTTCGCTAAATACTGGACAAATGCTCTATGTGTAGGGACTAATACGGCCTGGTATTCATTAGCTAATTGGTTGACGATCTCCACATACTTTTTAAGTAATTGATTTCCTTCTGACTGGAGATTTTCTTCAATAACAGTTGGTTCCATTAAAATTAATTGACATGATTTTACTTGATCTAACAGCTGACGATAGGTCGCTTCAAATACTTCCGGTGATACTTGTTCCATCCCCGGATGATCTAATTGACGCCAAACATCATTAATCCCAATCGAGATCGACACAACGTCAGGCGTTAAATCAATAACATCCTGTTGCCATCGTTGTTTCATATCGATAATCCGATCGCCACCAACACCCCTGTTAAATATCTCAAAATTCTTCTCAGGTGCACTTACACGCAAATAATCATGTAGTAGTCTTACATAACCAGTGCCAATTCCTTCTGAATCCTCATATCTTCCCCATTCCGTTATACTGTCACCGATAAAAACTATTCGTTTTCCTAGTTCCATTACCATTCTCCTTACGGTTTACTAACGAGTGTCTTTTCTTTATTATACCATTTTTTTACAATATACTCTGCTCTTTTACCGTAAATATCAAAATCGAGATCTTTTTTGGCATCTTCTAAAGGATACATTGTAGTTTTCCAGTCCCACCAGAAGAATCCTGCGAACCACGGTTTATCCCAAAATACTTGAAAGACAGACTCATAAAAGTTTGCCTGTTCATCTTCGTCGAAAGGTAAATGTGTATGCTCAAAATCCCAAGGCATGGTGGCACAACCTAATGCACTGCGACAACCGATTTCCATGAAAATGATCTGTTTGTTGTATTGTTGAGAAAGTTTTTCTAGCTTAACACTTATTTGTTCCCACTTTTTCACCATATTTTCTACCGAATCACCAGGCTTGTCTGCTACTGGATAATAAGCACTTGTCCCGATAAAATCAACGGCATCAAACCATTCGACACCTTCTTCTTTTCCATGATTCGCATTATATATAATCGGTCCATTATACAGACGTCGAACCTGTTCAATCACGAGTCGCCATCTGTCAACTTGATGTTCTGTGTTTATCATTTCACAGCCAATACAGAACATTTCACACTCAAGCTCTTCTGCTAGTTCTGCATAATGTAATAAGAAATTAGTGTAAGATTTGAACCATTGATTCCAGTCACTTTCAGCTTCCTCTGGAAAACCAATTCGCGCTCTCCATATAGCGTCACGACAATTCACAACCGGTTTCAAGCAAACTTTCAAACCTAATGATTTGGCCTGTTTTACCGCAAATATGATATCACGATCTGTCATCGTATGGCCGTAATCAAAATGAATATCTGTGGAATGATACGTATCTTGCAAGGCAAAAAATGATAACGCAATCCATTCACTGCCTGTAGCTTTTAGTTTTGTTAAGGAATCAACAGCAGCTTCTGTCTGATAAGCCCCTCTTGTCGTATTCCAACCATATGTCATACCTTTAATAAAAATTTCCTGCATGTTACTCATCCTCAATGTGTAATATGGTAAACACTTCTTATGCTGAGTGTTCTTTCTAATGCAGCCTTTGTAACTGACTTCGGAAGCCTGTTTTTAGCTATTGTCACGTTTTTCGGCTCATCTGGTGACAAATCAAAGAAATTATCTGATAATACGGCGTCCTGTTCTAATTGTATTTCTACGTATTTCGTGTACGCTTTTGCACTTACTTGAATAGTAAATTGCTGATTCCCTTCCTCCACTTGGAAGTTCAATTGTGGATTTAAGAAGTCAAAATGCTTTGGCTTAGTAAAAATAACAGTCGTATAACTATAAGCCTCACCATCTATATAGAGAGTTGCTTCTAAATAAGTTTGATATTTCGTAGTTTCATTAATCTCATCCGAAAAATCTAAGTATTGACAAGCTTTCGCCGATAAACCATCGACCTTCACTTCTTTCCAACCTTCCCGAATAACTCGTGATTGATTATCACGTAGTTTCCATTCAATACGGCCAACAATAGCTTCTAAATGATCATTAGTAACATAGATGGAAGCATCTTTTTCCCCTTCTTCTATCGATAGAAGGATAGGATCATAGAATTTTTTAGCGTAATAATGTAATGCTTTCCAACGACCGTAATAATCAACACTGGACCATGAAGCTACCGGCCAACAATCATTTAATTGCCAATATAGTGATCCCATACATCTGCCTAAATTTCGTCTCCAATGCTCGACACCGTATTTAATTGCTTCCGCTTGTAACAGTTGGGAAGTGTAAAGCAGTGCATCAAAGTTTTTCGGATAAAGGAAGTTTTCAGATAAATAATAAAGAATCATACCATTTGCAGCATCATTTTTCTGATGTTGTTCCATTACTCTTGAGAAAATATTGCGATCTTCCGGTTTGGTGAAACTTTCTATTGTTTTCATTGATGGGAATGACTGAAAACCAAATTCAGAACAAAAACGGAAATAATAGTTTCGATAGTCTGTAAATGGTTTCTGACCATGCCACACTTCCCAATAGTGAACATCTCCAATATTCGGATCACGCGGTTTATCAAAACCTCCACCTGATGATGGTGACGAGGACCAATAAAAGGTTTGCGAATCATATTCCGCAACAATATCAGGTAAAATGATTTCGAATAATTTGATATAATCACGGCGCCAGTCCGCTTTCTTCGGCCAACCCCAATGCTCCATGGCTTCCTCGACTTCATTATTTCCGCACCATATTCCTAGACAAGCATGATGACGAATCCGCTTGACTTGATCGATTGCCTCTTGCCGCACACTTTGTTCAAACTGTTCTGTTAAACGATAAACACTACACGCAAACATAAAATCCTGCCAAACAATAATGCCGTACCTGTCACATAAATCATAGAAATAATCTTCTGGGTAATGTCCCCCACCCCAGACACGAATCATGTTAAAGTTGGCAGCCACTGAATCTTGAATCAAACGTTCTGTTCGCTCTTTCGATGTTCGTGGCAATAAATTATCTTCTGGAATATAGTTAGCACCTTTCATAAAAATCGGATAACCATTTATAATAAACGTAAATGATTTTCCCCACTCATCTGGTTCATGTTTTACTTCAATCGTTCTTAGTCCGATACTTTTTGTCAGGCTATCAATTTGCTCGCCATCCTTGTTGAGTGAAACCTCCAACGTATATAATGATTGCTCACCATATCCGGCAGGCCACCATAGTTGTGGGTCATCCATTTCAAATAGAAAGGAATCTTTTCCAACATCCTTACTTACCACTTGACCAGCAGGATCTTTTAACAATACGGTTGTCTCACAGCTGTCCATTTGATTTTCTACTGTTACATCCACCCTTACCTGTACTTGATTATTATTGTGAATTTGATGAATATGAATATCCTCTAATCGATTGTCGTTCCATGCTTTTAGTTCGACATCTCGCCACAAACCTAAATCGGGTATTTTCGGACCCCAGTCCCAGCCGTACATACTGTGTGCTTTACGTAAATGCTGATACCCATCTACAGCATGATCAACACCAGCTAAGCGATTCTTTCTTTGTTTTTCCTCAATATATTTTAACGGGGAGAATAGCGTGACGCGGATCTCATTTTCCCCCTCCACTAACAGTTCTTTCACATTCCATTCATAAATACGGTGCATATTTTCTGTAGTTGCTAATTTTTGTCCATTTATTGTAATTTCTGCAATAGTATCGATGCCATGAAAAGTAATCGTAACCTTCTCATGTGCAAATAATGTCTGATCTACTTCAAATCTTTTATAAAATAGATAATCCTTATTCGCCACTTCTAATGCCTGCTCTTCATTATCACGGTAAAAAGGGTCCGCTATTTCATGCGCGTCTAATAAAGTATTCATTACAGAAGCAGGCAATCTGACATGATATTCTTTCTCTGTTTGTAAATCCTTCATTGTCCAATTGTCGTTAAAATTAACCTTTAGCATCATTACACCACCCTATTTATAGAAGAAGCCGTACTATCTGATAGCACGACTTCTGTTGTTTTACATCGATTGATAGAAGTTTTTTATCACCTTTTCTGCCGCTTTTCCATAAACGGCATAGTCATCGTCCTGATCCGCTTGAGATTCTGGATAAAGAATTGCTTTCCAGTCCCAAAGACCGAAACCTTTCACCCAATCACGTTTTGCTGTTTTTTCAAACATATCTTGATAAAAGGCTTTTTGCTCCTCTTGGTTAATCGCACCTGCTAGTCCCCAATCATTAGGGATTTGTGCGGAACCGGATCTGCTCGGGCAACCTGCCTCCGCAAAGAAAAACGGTTTATTGAAAGGTTTGATAATCTGCTCTATTCGATCTAACTGATTATCCCAGTCCCCTAACGGATAATAGCCACTGGAAGAAATAACATCTACTTCATCCCACCATGTTACATTCGCTTCCTGGTATTTATCTGTGTTATAGGTAATCAAACCGGAATATACTTCACGTACATCTCTGACTAAGTTGCGCCATTCTTTTTCACGACGCTCGGTCTGCACCATTTCACAGCCAACAATAAACATTTCAGCTTCTTTTTCTTCTGCTATTTTGGCATAATGCAGTTGATAATCTGTATAACTTTTAAACCAATCGCTCCATTTCGGTTCACATGGTACATCAATGTCAAAGAAATTAATATGGGCCCGCCAAATCCCATCAGCAGGATTGACGGTAGGCTTGATCATAACTTTTAAACCTATGCTTCGTGCATAATCAACCATATCTTTTAGTTCTTCATCTGTTACCATATGTTCTCCTTGATAGATCACATCGGTAGAAAAGGCTGTTTCTTGTTTGGCAGCTAAAGCAAAAATAACATAATTACTTGCTGTTCGTTCTTTCATTAATCGTAAAGATTGTTTTGCTTCTGGTTTGGTAAAATCTCCACGTTTCGCTCCCCAGCCAAACGTGAAACCTTTAATATACTCCATAAATACCTCCGTTATTTTACTGATCCTGATGTTAAGCCATTATAGATATGTTTTTGCAAGGAAATAAATGCAAGAAATGTTGGAATAATGGCAAGCATGATCCCAGCACAGATAACTTCCCACTCTGACCCGTATGGCCCCTGGAATTTAAACAGTGCTGTTGAAATAACATGCAACTCTGTCTTCGGCATGTATAAGAATGGTGTATAGAAATCGTTATATACGAAAATACCTCTTACGATAATCACCGTAACAATTGCAGGTTTTAGTAACGGTAAAATGATTTTCGTATAAATGGTAAAATAAGATGCCCCATCCAGCATCGCTGATTCGTCTAGTGATACCGAGATTGAATTCATAAATTGCAAGAATATATAGATAGCGATAATGTCCGTACCTAAGTAAAGTATGATCGCTGCCCACATCGTATTAAATAAACCTAGTGCATTTACGATTTGGAATGTTGCTACTTGTGTTGTTACCCCTGGGATTAATGTCGCTAGTAAGAAAGCACCCAAAATTAATTTACTTCCTCTGAACTTAAAACGATTCAACACGAAGGCAACCATTGATCCAATAAGTGTGGTACCAATAATCGAGATCACGAGTATAATAACGGTATTCTTAAAACCGTTTAACATGTTTCCTTCTACAAAGGCACGTTTAAAGTTTTCGAAATTCGTCCAGTCACTCGGAGGAGTTAGTGGACCAGTTGTTGTATATTCTGCACCTGTCTTAAAAGAGGCAAAAAAAACAACTAAGATAGGTAATATTGCAGCAATTACTCCTAAAATTAATGACCCATACTTTAAAATGCTTCCCGCCGCATATTTCGCTTTCATCTTAATCCTCCTCCGAAAAGAATCGTTTTTGTAGGACAGTTACAATAATGACGATAAACAAGAGAATAACTGCCATCGCTGATGCTAGACCAATTTTTCCATATTTAAACGCTGTGTCTACTGTTTGAATGACAAATGTCGCACTTCCATTTGCTCCACCAGTCATGATATATGGAATTTCAAATGCACTTAAAGCACCACTGATTGCTAATACTAGATTTAAAGAAATAATGATACGGATACTTGGCATAATAATGTAGCGGAATTGTTGCCAGCGGTTCGCACCATCAATTTCAGCTGCTTCATAAATTTCTCCAGAGATAGATGAGATCGCACCTAAGAAAATAATGAAGTTAAAGCCCATGTATCGCCAGATCGATGTACCAGCTAAAGATATATTGATAATATCCGGATTACCTAGCCAATGCATGGCGAAGTCCCCTAGTCCAACCATCTGCAAGACCGTATCTAAGGCACCATCTGGTCTGAAGAAAAATAAGAACATAAACCCGATTGCTACCCCATTAAGAAGATAAGGGAAGAAAATAACCCCTTTAAAAAAGTTTTTAAATCGAACTCTAAAGCTTAATATCGTTGCAAAGTACAATGCAATCGCCATTTGTACGAATGTTGCAAAGAAATAGTACAAACTGACACCAAATACTCGGAAATACTCTGGATCTGTAAATACGGTAATGTAATTTTCCAAGCCTACAAATTCTTTGTCACTATAGCCATTCCAGTCAGTCACACTGTACCAGAACATATTGGCAACAGGTAAAAAGGAAAAAGTAGCTAGTAATGTAAGTGGTACAATTAAAAAGGAAACAATTATAATGATTCGTTGCGTTCTATAGGATAATTTGGAAAACATCTGATTGTCGCACCTCCTGGTAAAAACTAAATGAAACTGGAAGCAATTTGCATACTTCCAACATTTCATTTAATTTTCACATTTCTCTCTATTAATCTATTATGGCAGTAGAAATAGATTGATGTTGAAAAGGAACACTATTCACCACTACTGGGTGAATAGTGACCACTTTCATCTATTATTCGTTTACAACTTTTTCATAAGCAGCAGACCAATCTTCATTCCATTTGTTCATTAAATCATCAAATGAATCGTCACGGTTACCAATTGCTGCTTCGATAAGAATTTGTTTTCGAGGCTCTAACCAAAGACCAACTTCTGATTCTTTGTCAATCTCATCCAATAAACCTTTTTTGCCGTCCGGAGAAGGTGTTAACATTGAGAATTGCCAACCTTCTTCTTCACCTGCTGCTAAAGCTTCTGGTAATGGCACATCCTTAGATGCACTAATACCGCCAGCTTGTTCTACAGAATAACCTGATTCATGAATAAACCAATCAACCCAAGCAAAAGCTGCTTCTTTATTTTCACTATGTTTGTTAATAGAAATATTTAAATCAGCACCTAAAGAGAAAATAGTTTCTTCTGCATCAGATGGATACGGCATAATCGCAATGTCATCCGCATTTTCTCCAGCACCTTGAACTTGCTCAAGCGCCCAAGAACCTAATACCATTGCTCCAATTTCACCATTATTCATTCTTACTTTAGAAGATTCCCAATCTGTTGTTAATGGATCTTCTTCAATTAAACCTTGCTCAGCAAGATCATACATTAATTTATAGTGTTCATAGTGTGGATCTCCTTCATCAAATGGAGTAGGATCATCAAGCATGTCCACATTGTAATAATCAACATCTCCAGCAGTTGTCGTCACAGCACCTTCCCACTGTGTTAACGGCCAACCATCTGCATAGTTTGTATAAAGCGGAATCGCATCTGTGTTATCTTTAATTTTTTGCATAGCATCGATAAACTCTTCTTGAGTAGCTGGAATTCCTTCCACACCAGCTTCTTCAAATACTGCTTTATTATAAATAACGCCTGTGTAAGTTACGGCAATTGGAATACCATAAACGGTGTTATCAACTGCACGTTCTTCTACACCTAGATAACTATCTTCCATTTCGTCTAATTTACCAATTGGCTCAAAGAAGTTTGGAATATCTGCAATTGGAACCTCAACTGGGAGGTATTGTACATCCCCATAGTCTTGTGTGTTCATACGTGGCATAATTTCTCCACCGTAATCGGTTAGTGCTTCAAACTCTACATTTACATTCGGATATTTTGCATTGAATTGTTCTTTATAATCTTGGTAGACAGAATCTACAATATCCGTTCTGTGCGTGATGACAGTAAGGTCTCCTTCAATTTCCTCTGGATCTTTATCTTTCCAGGTTTCATAAAGTGGTGCGTCAGAACTTGTGTCTTCACCATTGTCATTGCTAGTATCTTCACTATCTGATGAGCATCCTGCAATGATACCTAAAACGATTAACATACTTGCAAAAAACACTAATAACTTTTTACTCATGTTTTTTGACCCCTTTCTCGAATTCGTTAAGTTAACGTTAAGTTAATAACAACTTAATAATAACCTGAAAACGCTTGCTAGTCAATACTTTTTTTGCTTTTTTATAAGTGATTTTTATCATGTTCCATTACTCAATTTAACCTATTACGATCATATCAACCTATAGTAGGTTTCTAATGTTTTACAACAACAGGCAGACATGATTAATTTAGCGTTAAAGTTATATTGATTGATGTACAAAAAAATCCCTTGAGAAAAAACTCAAGGGTATAATCTTTCTCTAATCCTATTTTTCTAAAAACGGAGGCGAAAATTTGATAAAGCTCGTTGTGATACCACAACCATATATACAAGGAGCTAGAGCGATAAATGCAACAAGGTTCCAAGTAAATAAAAAGGACAAGATCGCTACGATAAACAATATATATATGGATCTTAACGGATATTTAATGGAAGAAACAAAAGCTAACGCCAATAATTTTTTCCATGCTTTGATACCCTTAGTCAGATAATACAATATAAAAGTATAGTTAATCACAAATAGAATCATAAAGTAGACAATTACTATCACCAATGCAAGACTAAACGAATGGTCAGATCTGTTCGCAAAAAATAAGGCCGTATAACTTAAAATCACAAACATCACACTTAAGAAAGAAGCAAAATAATATGATTGATAGCTTTGATAATTTTCTTTAAACAATAATCCGATATCTTCTGGATTTTCATGGATTAGAAATTGCTCACTCGTCTTCAGCAATGATGCAGTTGCCGGTATAAAACTGTAAATAACGACTCCTTTTAGCAAGTAGAGCCAATAATAAAAACTGATTAAAAAAAGTTTATAACAAAACTGAAATACTTTTTGAATGGAACCACTCATCCCTCATCATCCTTTGTCTACATTTCAACAGAAAAACCATTAACCACACTAGATCCCACGAGCATTTAGAGAACGGACATTTAGTGCCTTATTTGAATGGAAAACAGCTATTTATCGATGTTAGCGGACATTGAATCCCTTTATTTGTTTCATTTCGGCCTCCATTAGCACTATTTTCGATGAATAGCGGAATAGATGTCCACTGAAAGCCTAAAAAGGCCGCATTTGACACAAATAATGGAACAAATGTCCGCACTTAGTCCCCCTGACTTTATGAGAGGATAATCCCCTCAAACTTTATGTCTTTGCAAACAAAACCAAGGCAGTCACCTTGGTTTTGTTTGTTTATTTAATCGCTTTTACTGAATCGCGGTAAATAATTTTACCTTTTACTGCGACTCTTCCGAATTTCACTTCCGGATTATCCATTTTATCGCATATAAATTTAACCGTGTTTTTAGCCATTTCTTCGATATCTACTTCTACGGTTGTTAGGTGAGGCGTTGTCAGTGTGGCATAGATATCATTATCGAATCCGACCACCGAGCAATCTTCTGGTACCCGATACCCTTCTTTATTTAACCTTTCGATAAGTAAATGTGCTACTTGGTCACAGTTACAAACGAAAGCGGTTGGCATTTGGTCGGGTAAATCCATTTCGATAAAAGCTCCCCGCTCATCCCGATCACTAATGACATATTCCTGTTTCAAATGAATTTTATGCTCTAATAATGACTTATAATATCCAAGAAAACGGTCCTGAATACTACTTGTAGAAAAAAGATTGCCGACATAGGCAACTTCTTTGTGCCCCTGTTGAATTAATGAATTCGTAATTTCATAAGCTCCATAAAAGTTATCAGTAATGACTGCATCTACATTATCATTCTCGTCATAGAAATCGAGGAAAACTAAAGGCATTTCAACACTTTGCATTAATTCTATATACTCTTTGCTAGGTTGTCCAAGCATAATGAAGCCATCTACTCTGCGCTCGTGATAAATGCGTGGCAACTTTAACTGATCTTCGTCTTCATTAGGTAAAATATGAATAATTCCGTAATAACCACGGTCTTCTAAAATCTGTGCAATCGCTTGATATACTTTTAAATAAAAAGATTGTGTCATTCCGGTGTAACGTTCAGGGATAATAACACACACATTATATGACTTACCATCTTTCATCGATTTCGCCATCGTATTGTATCGATATCCCATTTTATCCGCTAACGTTTTAATTTTTTCTTTTAATTCTTCACTAACGCCTTCTTTGTCGTTCAGTGCTTTAGAAACCGTGACACTGCTCACATTTAATTTTTCAGCAATATCTTTCATTGTGACATTCGACTTCATTTTGTTCACCCCATACTCTAACTTCCCATTTCGTCTATCATAACATTTTTAAAGAAAAATTACTTAATAATTTAACTTAATTCTTGTTTATTTTACCCTAATCGACAAGAAGAGAAAAGGGTGAACCAGGATGTCACCCTTTTAGTAATGCTTCATTCTGTTCGATTAACGATTTACGTTGTTGTGCATTTTCTAGAGACCGATACGGGTCTTCAGGTGTATGGAACGTGTAATCTACTAATTGGTCTACAGTTGTTTTAGCCACATGAATTCTCGTATCACTAGATGCATAGTAAACAAAAACTTCATTTTCTTCATTAACGACTGCACCATTACAGAAAATAACATTAGACACATCACCTGTGCGCTCGTCATCGTATGGTGCAATGAAATGTCCACCCGGTAATGCAATGAGTTTCGTAGGATCTTCTAAACTCGTAGCAAAAGTATAGAGAACATAACGCAAGCCAGCCGCAGTGTTACGAACACCGTGAGCAATATGAATCCAACCTTTATCTGTTTTAATCGGCGCAGGCCCTTGTCCGTTTTTGACTTCATAAATCGTATGATACTTCTTGCCGTGAATCACTTGTTCATCTTGAATAATTGGGTTTGTAATATCTTCTGTTAATCCGAATGCAATTCCTCCGCCCGAGCCAGTTGAAATAAAACCGTCTTGCGGTCGAGTATAGAAGGCATATTGTCCATCAACAAATTCAGGATGTAATACGACATTTCGTTGTTGAGGTGATGGCGTCTTGATATTCGGCAAACGTTCCCAGTTCTTGAGATCATTCGTACGAACAAGACCTGCTTGTGCTACTGCACTGGATGTGTCAAATTCACCTGCATCCGCATCCTTGCTCTCCGAACAATAAATACCATAAATCCAGCCATCTTCATGCTTCACTAATCGCATATCATACATATTAGTTTCTTCTTGATCAATATCATCCCAAACTAGTGGAGTATCAATAAACCGGAATTGATCGACACCATTGTCACTTACTGCTAAAGCAAAAATCGATTTACGATCCAATCCTTCTAACCTCACTACCATGTAATATTTCCCTTCGTGATAAATCGCACCAGGATTAAACGTCGCATTAACACCTAAACGTTCCATATAGAACGGATTCGTTTCCTTATTCAAATCAAATCGCCAATGGAGTGGCACATGATGTCTCGTTATGACCGGATATTGATATTTCGTATAAACACCATTATAAAATTGCTTGTTTTCTGGATTTTCACGTTGAATTAATCGTTCTTGTTCCTCCAAAAGCTGATAGTATTTTTCATGAATCATGACTGCTTCACCCTTTCGATAAATTCTAAACAAAATCTACTATTATGGTAAGATGTTTTCCACGGTTCTCCGATTGCTCTTTCCGTTGGCTTGCCATTAGGCTCTATCGACCAATACCATTCTCCATTTTCACGATTATCGACTATATGTTTTTTAATATAGTCCCAAAGATTCTCCATTAATTGTTTAAATTTCGGATCTTGTGTATGTTCAAATGCATTTAAATAGCCGACCATTGCTTCTGCTTGTACCCACCAAATTCTCGTTTCATCATAATGGTCATCAACCTGTTCGTTGATTAATGAACCATCTGCCTGCATTGCATATTCAGCAATGTTATACGCAATATCGAACACCATTTGATCAAACCTTTTATCATTTATCCCTATTGTTTTAATGGTTTCATCCATCAACCAGCTCGCTTCAATATCATGGCCAAATGATTTCATATTGACTAATGAATTCCATTGCTTATCGAAAAAAACGCCTAAAAATTTGGTATCTTGGTTATAAATCTTCTGATAATGCACTTCTAATAAATCTAGTAATCTTTGTTTTAATGCATCCGTAGGGTTTGCTTTATACAAATTGGTATACGCTTCCAACACATGAATATGTGTATTCATTGTAATTTCTGCAACAACACCATTTTCACTTAACATTTCGTTTGATACCGGATTCCAACATTGATCGAACTCTTCACCATAAGCACGGTTTTGCTGGTCATAGCCCTTCTCTTCAATTAAATGATAGATTTCATTTGCCAAAGCTAATGCTTCCTCTAATTTGGTGACTCGATAATATTCACTTAATGCATAGATCGCAAATGATTGGGCGTATACATGTTTTCTTGTATCTTTCGGTTGTCCTTGATAATCCACTAACCAATAGATGCCTAGATGTTCCTGATCATATAGTTTGTCACGAAGAAAGTGATAAAGATGATGAGCATGCTCTAAGTATTCTTCTTTCCCAGTAACTCGATATGCAGCTGAAAAAGTCCAGAGGAATCTTGCTGTCGCAATCCCTCCCTTATCTGCTTGCTTATTAATTTCTAAATGATAGTCTACTTCCCCATAAAAACCTCCATGTTGCTCATCCTTCAACTGCATCCAAAACGGGAGGATTTTCTGTTCTAAATGTTGTTGAATTTCGTCTGTCAGCTTTTTCATAAATGAAACCCCCTCTTTTTGTTTATCGTTAACTTAATAAATTAATAATAATTAACTTAATGTTGTTTGTCAATTACTTACTACTTAAATTAAGCTTCGATTCACCTCATTCAAAAAGCCAGCAAAAGAACAAAATCTTTCACCGGCTTTGATTTAAACTTTAAATTTTGCAAAGGTTTCTTCTAATTCATGCGCCATAGATGCTAATTCTTGCGAGGAAGCAAGTAATTGTTGCATGGCTGCATTTTGTTGTTCTGAACCTGCCGCAATTTGCTCGATACTTTCTGCTGACTTTTCCGAGATTTCTTGAATATTAGTAGTTGCCTCACTTACTTGATCTATTTTGTCATTTGTTATGTCAATCGTTTGACTAGCTTGCTTATTATGGTTATTTAACGTTTGAACCGATCCTGATAAGTGGTCAAATACCGTACCTACCTTTTTGACTTTCTCTACTCCTTGATTAACCGATTCTGTACTCGTTTCCATCACTTCTACTGCTTGATGAGTATCTTCAATCGAAGTAGCAATTAATGACTGAATATTTTCCGTGGCATCTGCCGTTTGCTCGGCAAGTTTACGAACTTCATCTGCAACAACAGCAAATCCTTTGCCATGTTCACCGGCTCTGGCAGCCTCTATCGTCGCATTAAGTGCTAATAAATTGGTTTGCGACGAAATAGAATGAATCATATCTACAATACTGCTAATCTTAGAAGAATGCTCACTTAATGAGTTAATAATGGTTGCTATTTCGTCCACTTGCCTTTTAACCATATCCATCTGCTCTACCGTATCTGTTACATCATGGGTTCCATTCTCAATCTCCTGTTTCGTTTCCTTACTTAAGCGAATCGCTTCTTGCATCGTTGTGGTAACTTCCGCCCAAGATTTTTTCATCTCTTCCATTATCTCTGTCGATTTTTGAACGGTTTGAACTTGCTCTTCACTACCATTCGCTATATCTACCATTGTAGTAGTGATCTGAGTATTTACATCCGTTGTTTCTTCCGCATTTTCTCTTAAGGCTTTCGACATATTCGTTACTGTTTCGGTTGTTTCTAATAATCGGACAATCGAACGTTGCAAATGATCAGCCATTTGATTCATTGCATTTTGGATAACTGCAATTTCATCTTTACCTTCCACTTCGATTCGTTCAACCGTTAAATCACCATCTCCTAATCGTTTCGCAAACAACGCCAATCTTGCAAACTTGGTGGACATTCTTTTATTTACGACTACTAGAATAACAATAGAACTAACTAAAACAAATACAACAAGTGCAACCACTACAATCATGGTGATGGTGGAATGTTTTTGTATATTGTCTTGTAAGGCACTTCGTTCAGACAACATCAATTCCTTTAACTCCATTAGTTCATCGATCGTATAATTGCGGAGTGTTGTTGTTTTTTTATGTAAATCAGTCTGAACAAAAATGTCTACTCTTTCTCCGTTGTCTCGATATTCGGCAGTTTTGGGTATGATTTCATCAAAAAATAATTGATCCATTTGGTCATTATAATCTAACACTTTCTCATATATTTTTTGTTGTTCATTTGTTTCTAATTCTGCTTCAATCATTTCCACAGAAGTTAAAAATGCATCTCCTTCTGCCTGATAATCTTCAACCGTCGCGGTTGGATGCTGCTCCGTTAAAATATCAGAAATAATAATCGATTTTTGCTTAAAGATCGAAGCTGCCTCCACTATTTCTATTGATGCATCACTTTTTTCATCTACTGCTCGAGATTCTTTTAGCACTCCATTCATCGATAAAATCGTAATCAATAAGGAGAGGACAAATAACACTAAAACACCAGTAAACAATAAGCCATATTTTTGTCCCACTTTACGATCTGTCAGAAAATGACGATTCCAACGTATTTTTTTTAGATTCCATTTCGGCAAAGATATCTTTTTCCATCTTCTTTTCATATGAATCCCCTTTCATCTTATAAAGAAAACCTACCATCAGCGAGGTTTCATTATTCAACTCACTGATGGTTAGCAACACTTATCAAGGCTTCACAGGCAACACAGATGCGTCAGGAAATCTGGACTGCTTCTGAAGCCATTTTTATTTGATAGAATTCCCCTTGTTTCTCTACTAACTCGTCATACGTTCCCATTTCTACGCATTGGCCATTTTTCATCACGACGATACGGTCTGCATCTCGGATCGTTGATAAACGATGCGCTACGATAAAGGTTGTTTTCCCTTTAATTAATTCCTGCATAGCATCCTGAATTAATTTTTCTGAGACGTTATCTAATGCAGACGTTGCTTCATCCAAAATGACCATTTGCGGTTTACGAATAAATGCTCTAGCAATGGCAATCCGTTGCCTTTGGCCACCTGACATCCGATCACCGTGTTCCCCGATTTTTGTTTCCAAACCATCTGGTAATTCATCGATGATATCTTGCAAATTAGCCATTTGAACCGCTTGTTGTACCTCTTCTTCTGTAACTTCTGCTAAACCATACGTGATATTTTCACGGATCGATCCCGAGAAAAGAATCGTGTTTTGCGGCACTACTGCGATCTTCTTTCGGAAGCTTCTCATACTTAAATCATCCATCACGACGTCATCTATTAAGATCCTTCCATTACTCGGCCGATAAAACCCGGTTACTAGATTCAAAATAGTAGATTTACCTGCTCCCGACTCCCCAACGAAAGCAATCGTTTCTCCAGGTTTTACTTCAAGCTGAAAGTCTGTTAATACATGTTTATCTGAATCGCGATATTTGAAATAAACATGGTCAAAGTCTACTTTACCGTCTAATTGCTTCAGCTTCGCCCTCCCTTGGTACTCTTGTGTTTCCTTCGCAAAAAGGATTTCTGAGATCGAATGAACGGACTCAAAGCCTTTTGCTAATTGAGGATAAATGTTAATCACGCCAGATATAGACATTAAAATTTGCGTGAAATATGTCTGGTATAACACGACATCTCCAATCGGTATTTGTCCTTGATAAGCAAGGTAAACAGTAAAAAGTAAACATAAAACTTGAAACAGTTGAAATGCTACCCAGTTACTCGCTCCAAAGAATGCCTCCGTAATATCCAAACGATAACCTTTGCCACGGACATGGTGTAATAAAGAATCTACTTTATTAATCTCTACTTTTTCTAAGCCATGCGCTCGAGTTACTGGGATCATCTCTACTGTTTCCGCAACTTGACCAGACATTTCTTCTACTTGTTCCCGGAATTCCCTGTTTCGTTTCGTTAGCTTCCCACGGAAAAAATAAACAATCAAAATCGAAATCGGTATCGCTACCAAAAAGAAGGATGTTACGGTCCAACTTCTATTCGCCGTTACTGCAATTGCCACAATTACATTCATAAATGCTGGCAAGACACCCATCATCGTTTGCTTGGACATAATCTCGATCATTTCAACGTCACGCAGCACTTTTGCCTGTAACTTACCAGACCTTAATTCACTGTGAAAAGAAATGGAGAGATGTTGTAATTTTCGAATTAACGTACTTCTCAAGCCAGCTTCTACGTGACGAATCGCCTTACTCATAAAACTGATATGCAAAATTTGACTCGGCAAATTTTGAATAATAACAATGGTTAATACGATAATATTCATCCATAAATAACGAACGTCATAACTACTTGGATCAGATGCAAAATTGATTAGGTTCGCCGTTACAATCGGCAGAATCCAAACCGGTGAATGCTTTAACAAAAAGAAAATAAATGAGACAAATAATTTCAGATAGTGGCCTCGGTACATGACATGTAACGTTCGAAACAGTCGTCCTTTTATATCTTGTTGTTCTTCAAATCGCTTTTCAAAGTCTAAGGAAATACCTTTTTTGCTAGACACATAATCCCTCCTATATATTTATATCGGATCATAACTTAATCCATTAAGTAATATATTAAAACTTTTTGCTTTTGATTGTCTAGATATTTATCTTATTCTACTATTCTACTTTGACAATAACCTGTGAATTTAATATATTATAATAAGTAAACGTTAACTTATTTGCAAAAAAGGGAGGAAAAATATCATGCCAATCCAAGTGAACCAGGAGCAATTAGAATTTCATCTATATAACGACAGTGTAAGTTATATTTTCCGTGTATTAGAAAAAAGCCACCAACTTGAACATTTATATTTTGGTAAGCGAATTCATCATAGGGAATCATTCACCCACTTAATTGAACGAGAAATTCGCCCATCAACCAATATGTTTGAAGGTGATCATACTTCCTCGATGGAACATATTAAACAGGAGTATCCAAGTTATGGATCAACAGACTTCCGCTACCCTGCTCATGCAATTTTAAGAGAGGATGGCAGTCATATTACGAACTTCACTTATGATAGCTATCGCATCATAAAAGGAAAGAAGACGTTAGCGAACTTACCTGCTACATATGTAGAAAATGAGGAGGAAGCTGATACTCTCGAAATCGAATTAGTAGATGATGTATTGCGATGTCGATTAATTCTTTCTTATACTATTTATCAAAATCGGAGTGTAATTACCAGAAACGCGAAATTCATTAATGAAGGTACAGAAACTTATTATCTTGATCAGGCAATGAGTATGAATGTTGATTTAGCTGATGACCAATTTGATATGGTGCATTTACAAGGAGCTTGGGCAAGAGAAGGACATGTGGAAACAAAACGGTTATCGAAAGGGATACAATCGATCTATTCAAACCGTGGTGCAAGCAGCCATGTTTTCAATCCATTTTTTGCATTAAAGCGACTGGACGCAAATGAGCATCAAGGGGAAGTCTACGGTTTCAGTCTCGTTTACAGTGGAAACTTCTTAGCTCAAGTAGAAGTAGACACTTATAATGTTAGCCGCGTTAACATGGGAATTAATCCTTATCGTTTTAAATGGAAATTAGCGAGTAGTGAAAGCTTCCAAACCCCGGAGTGTGTCATGGTTTACTCTGATCAAGGATTAAATGGCATGAGTCAAACCTTCCACAAACTGTATCGCGAACGACTAGTAAGAGGGCATTGGCGTGATAAAGTTCGTCCTATCTTGATTAATAATTGGGAAGCAACGTATTTTGATTTTAATGAAGATAAAGTACTGGATATTGCCAAAACAGCACGCAACTTGGGCATTGAATTATTTGTTCTCGATGATGGCTGGTTCGGAAAACGCGATGATGACACAAGTTCACTTGGAGATTGGTTTGAATATCAAGAAAAATTACCAAATGGAATTGATGGCTTAAGTGAAAAAGTAGAAGCATTAGACATGCAATTTGGTCTTTGGTTTGAACCAGAAATGGTGTGTAAAGATACCAAACTATTCGAAGAACACCCTGACTGGATTCTCTCTACACCTGAACGAAGAGCCTCACATGGTCGAAACCAATTTGTATTAGACTTCACTCGTGGTGAGGTAGTTGATTATATTTTTGATTTAATGGATAAGATTATTTCGAAATCCAAAATTTCCTATATCAAATGGGATATGAACCGGCACATTACAGAAGCATTTTCCCAAAGTCTACCTGCTGATCAACAAGGGGAAGTGTTCCATCGATATATTTTAGGTGTGTATGACTTATATGAACGTCTAATCAAGAAATATCCTGAAATCCTTTTTGAATCATGTGCCGGTGGTGGTGCCAGATTTGATCCGGGTATGTTATATTACGCACCACAAACTTGGACAAGTGATGATACCGATGCAGTCGAGCGTTTGAAGATACAATATGGTACATCAATGGTCTATCCGTTAAGTGCAATCGGAAGTCATGTTTCCGCCATTCCCAACCACCAAGTTGGACGGCTTGCTTCGCTTGATACTCGTGCAGCTGTCGCTTATTTTGGTACTTTTGGTTATGAATTGGATATTACGAAACTGACAGAAACAGAGCAACAAAAAGTAAAAGAACAAGTTGCTTTCTTTAAAGAAAAAAGAGCCTTGATTAGAGATGGGGAATTTTACCGACTATCCAGTCCATTTGAAAATAATGAAACAACATGGATGGTGGTAAATGAAGAAAAATCCGAAGCATTAGTTGGTTATTATAAAGTACTGGCAAAACCGAATGAGGCATATAACCGCGTCAAATTAACCGGTCTAGATCCTGATAGATTGTATGAAGTAAATGGCGAAACGACGTATTATGGTAGTGAACTGCTGAATATCGGGATTATCCTAGCAGGTAATTACATTGACCGTGCTGATGAATATTGGGGGCAGGAGCATCCTGGGGATTATCAATCGCGTTTGTTTCATTTAAAGGCGTTGTCATAATTAGCAATCGTTAAAAAGCTTAGGGATAATCGATCTCTAAGCTTTTTTCTTAAATACAGTTAAAAGTCTGAAACCTAAATATCCACCTAATGTATTTAATATAAGATCATCTACGTCAAAAACACCTAATTGAGGAACAAATTGCATGATCTCAATCGTTAAACTGAATGAAAAAGTGATACCAATTATTAAAAGCGATTCTTTTAGCTTTGTCGATAATATTGGAAGCAAAATTCCGAGGGGCACAAATACCCAGATATTGCCAAAAGTATTATAAAACCATTTAGTTGGACTATAACTATTATAAGTGAACTACTCCCACCACTTACCACCCTTACGGGTTGCT